>DAOPZJ010000010.1 GCA_035353335.1 Oscillospiraceae bacterium
CGGGTGAAAACGGCTCTTCAAAACATCCGATGTCGCCGACGACGCCCGGGATCAGGGTCTTCGCGATGTGCTGCCGCATCAAACGCACGCCTTCGTAACCGGCTTCCACGTCGACACCGGACGCTTTGTAACTCTCGTTCATAAGTTCCTCCCATTTATTTTTATTCGTATTTTTTCATTCGAGCGCGCTGTTTTGCCTTGTCGCTCTCACTGTATTTTTTCTCGAATTTGTCCGGCTTTACTTCGTCGGGAACATTCACCGGATATTGCCCGGTGAAGCAGCCGGTGCAGCATCCGCCGCAGGATTCGTCAGCAAGCTGCCCGATGTGTTCGACCGAGAGATAACCGAGCGAGTCAACGCCGATGCTTTTTGCAATCTCGTCAACGCTCATCCGGCAGGCTATCAATTTATCTTTACCGTCGATGTCGGTGCCGAAATAGCAGGGGCTGATGAACGGCGGACAGGAGACGCGCATGTGAACTTCTTTTGCTCCGGCTTCGCGCAGCATTTTGACAATTCGGGCGCTGGTTGTGCCGCGCACAATCGAATCGTCGACCATGATCACGCGTTTGCCTGAGACCGTCTCAGCAATCGGATTCAATTTTATATGCACAGACGCTTCGCGCAGCGCCTGCGTCGGTTGAATAAAGGTTCTGCCGATATAGCGGTTTTTCACAAATCCCACGCCGTAGGGAATCTCCGATTCTGCGGCATATCCGATCGCAGCGTCGAGTCCGGAATCCGGAACACCGATCACGACATCGGCCTCGACTGGGTTCTCTTGCGCTAAAAACTGTCCCGCGCGCTGACGGGCCATATGCACATTTGTACCCTCAATCATCGAGTCGGGGCGCGCGAAATAGATATATTCAAACACGCATAGAGAGGGCTTCTGTCCGCAGTGCGAGGTGATGGAGCGGAGATTTCCGTCTTCGATGACAGCGATTTCTCCCGGAACGATATCGCGGACGAATTTTGCGCCGAGGGTCTCAAACGCGCAGGTCTCGGAGGCAAAAATGTAACTTCCGTCGGGCGTTTTTCCCAGTGAAAGCGGACGAAAACCATGGGGATCACGGACAGCGATCAACTTTCGCGCCGACATAATGACGAGTGAATAAGCGCCTTCGAGCTCGTCCATGGCTTTTTCAATCGCGCTCTCAATGCTCGGGGTGCAAAGCCGGTTTTTGGTGATGACGTAGGCGATGACTTCGGTATCGGAAGTGGAACGAAAGATTGCGCCTTCACGCTCAAATTTTTCACGCAGTCCGGCGGCGTTGGTGATATTGCCGTTGTGGGCGACGACCATCGGCCCTTTAACATGACGCACGACTAACGGTTGGAGATTGGTTCGGTTCGCCGAGCCGTTCATCGAATAACGAACATGACCGACCGCCATCTGCCCGCCGTCGAGTCGCTTGAGAACCTCTTTGGTGAACACCTCGTTGACGAGTCCCATGTCAGCATGCGCTGTGACAATGCCGTCATCGTTGACAGCGATACCGCAGGCCTCCTGGCCGCGGTGCTGCAGGGCATAGAGCGCGTAATAAGCAGCTGAAGAGGCGTTAAAAGTCTCGGTCGAACAGATGCCGAATACGCCGCATTCCTCGTGAATGTCACCGAACATGAAAGATCTCCTTGCTAAAATGATAAAAAAGGAAATAGCCCTGAGAGACAGAGCTATTTTTGGTTGAAGGAAGCGTCCTTGGAAAGGACGGCTTTTTGCATTTCAATTTTATAATCGGCCAGTTTTTCAGACAGCTGCTCATCCGATACGGCAAGAATCTGCACCGCGAGCAGCGCGGCGTTTTCGGCTCCGTCGATGGCGACAGTTGCGACTGGTACACCGGAGGGCATCTGAACCGTTGAGAGCAGGGCGTCGAGTCCATCGAGCGTGGACGATTTGATCGGGATGCCGATGACCGGTAAGACGGTTTGTGCGGCGATAGCGCCCGCGAGGTGTGCGGCCTTTCCGGCTGCGGCGATAAAGACACCGATGCCTTTTTCGGCAGCCGAGGAGGCATATTGCGCTGTCTCAGCGGGGGTTCTGTGGGCTGAGAGCACCCTCATTTCATAGGGTACACCAAACCGCGCAAGACAGTCGGCGGCTTTTTGGACGACGGGCAAATCGGAGTCGCTGCCCATCACAATGGCAACCTTGCGCACCGAAACCACCTCCGAAAAAGAATTGAGGCGTAAAAATTTACACCCGCATGCATATTCTATCATAATTTTTTAATATTTGCAATCGAAATTTATTTCAGCATTTTGTATTAGAAGAGTAAAATAAATTATTAAATATGTAAATATGTAAAGATTATTTTATAAAGATCTTTCGAAGTTCCATAAAGCGGTTGACTTTCGGTATTTATCATGCTATCATACGCCTGTACCGGATAACTCCGGACATCAAAATTGAATATTGAATTCGCAGCACGGTTCCAAACGGTGAAAACCGCCATTGGATCAGAGGGAAGTTCGGTGAAAATCCGTCGCAACCGCCATTACCGTAATTGAAAGATGCTCTTTCATAAGTCGGAATACTTGCCGTGCATGCGCGGTCACCGGTTATACTATTTTTATAAAATGAGTTTTCCGGAACATTTTTGGGCATGAAAAGTGCAGCCGTTTTAAGATTTCCAAAGGGATATTTTCGGCTGTGCCATGCCTTCGAAATCATTAGAGCAGTTGCGCTTTTATCGTTTCAAACGATAAGGGCGTTTTTTATTGCAATATGCCCGCATTCATCGGATAGCTGCGCCGGCGCAGTAAGGCGCAATATCATATATTGAAATCACAAGGAGAGAATTACCATGAAAATCAAAAAAGCGGTTGTCATGATTTTAACGCTGGCGATGATGCTGTCCATGCTCGGCCTCACGGCGTTTGCAGCAGACGATTCGGCGAAAATCAATGTCACGATCGTCGACAAAACCGGCGCTGTTGTATTGGCGCAGGAACCCATCACCGTCACCGACACCGACAAGGACGGCAAACTGACCATTGATGATGCCTTGTATCTTGCGCATGAAGGCAAGTTCACCGGCGGAGCAGCCAAGGGTTATGCCACCAAAACCGGCGAATACGGTCTTTCCATCACCAAACTCTGGGGCACCGAAAACGGCAGCGGCTTCGGTTATTATCTGAACAACAAGTCCGCCATGAGCTTGACCGATACTGTTAAAACTGGCGATTTTCTAACCGCTTTCTTGTATACAGATACAACGAATTTTTCCGATACCTATACCTATTTTGATGTAAACACCGTCAAAGCGACAGCAGGTGAAGAGATCAAACTGACGCTTTCCGCTGCGGCGTTTGATTCAAATTTCAAGCCCATCGTAAAACCGGTTGCCGGGGCTGTTATCACGGTTAACGGAACCGCAACAACCTATAAGACCGACGCCGAAGGCAAAGTCACAATCAAAATCGATAAGACAGGAACCTGCGTAATCAGCGCCACGTCTTCTGCTATGAGAATTATCGCGCCGGTTTGCACGGCAACCGTCTCCGCAGCCGATACCGCATCCGCTTCCGCCACCTCCGAGGTTTCGGGAGTCACACTGCCCAATACCGGTTCCTGTATCAACCCGGTTATTTATGCCGTGGTTGCATTCGCTATGATCGCCGGAATCGTTGTTGCGGCAATCCCGAAAAAGGTCAATGAAAAGTAAGTCTTTTGCCGTAATCGGCTGCTGTCTGTTAATTCTAGCTGTTTTGTCAGGCCCTGCAGCCGTCTCGGCGCAGAATATCGGGAACACCGCCGGCGAGGTGCAATACCTCGTCGGCGGCATTGCCGAATACAACGAAGCGCAATCCGGCGTCAATTCCATCCAGGAGTGGATCGACACCGGGCTGACCGAAAACGCGGGCGTTACTTCCGAATGGTACGCAATGGCGCTGAGCCAGTCGGGCGAGTCGTATGATTTTTCCGCTTACGGCAATGCTTTAAAAACATATCTGAGCAAAAACGAAATTACTGACGCCGCGACACGCCAAAAGTATGCACTCGCTTTAATATCAACCGGTTTTTCGAATGACGCTTTTGTGAATTCTGCGGTTGAAGATTCAATCGGGCAGCAAGGAATTATGAGTTGGATTTTTGGTCTGCACTTGCTTAACAACGGATGTAAAAGTTCGGGCTATACAATTGATGCAGTCATCAATCAAATTATATCTTTGCAATTTACAGACGGGGGCTGGGCGCTCTACGGCGAGAATTCCGACGTGGACGTCACCGCAATGGCGATCGAAGCGCTCTCACCTTATTATCAAACCGATGAAGCCGTCAAAGCGGCTGTGGATAAGGCAATTGTCCTTCTTTCCGATAAGCAGTTGGACGACGGCGGTTATATGGGTTTCGGCGAAGAAAACCCGGACAGCGCCGCGCAGGTGATTGTGGCATTGTCGTCTCTCGGGATTGACTGCACAGCGGGCAGCCGGTTTATCAAAAACGATCACACACTGCTTGACGCAATCGCCCAATATCGCCTTTCAGACAGCAGCTTTTCACATACAAAAGGCGGAGATTTCAATCACACTTCTACCGTACAGATTTTTTATGCGCTGATCGCTTTTCAAAGGCAGCAAAAAGGGCTGGGGCCGTTTTTCGTTTTTGACAAACCGACAACCGCCGAGAATCAAGGACAAACGGATGGTGCGAAATCAGGTTATAAATTTTGGGTCAGCATATCCGCTGCGGGATTAGCTTTGCTCGTCAGCGTGGTATTGATATTTAAAAAGAAAACACATTTTAAAAACTTTTTAGCGGTGGTTTTAGCCGCCGCTGCCGTAATCGCATTTATTCAGCTGACCGATTTCAGTGCCGCAAGCAGCTATTATAACGGTAAAGACACCGAAAAAGATACGATTATCGGCAAAGTGACGCTGACAATCCGTTGTGACACCATCGTCGGAAAGTCCGATTCAAAATATATCCCGTCTGACGGTGTCATATTAAAAACGACTTCGTTTGACATCGCGGACGGCGAGACGGTTTATGACGTGCTGGTAGAAGCGGCACGTAAATATAATATCCAAGTGGAAAACAACGGCACAAAGAATTTGGCTTATGTCGCCGGGATCAATTATCTCTACGAATATCAATTCGGTGACCTGTCCGGTTGGGTTTTCCATGTCAACGGCACTGCGCCTTCGGTCGGCTGCGGGGAATACAAGCTTTCCGACGGCGATGCGATCGAATGGCTGTACACCCTCGAAATGGGCGACGATCTTCAATTATAAAGAAAGGGGAGAGCGGCTTGAAGGATTTTTCGGAGTATAACCCCTTTGCTGTTTTAATTTATTTTCTCGCCGCCGCAGGTTTGGCGATGTTTACCGCCGGCCCGATGCTCCTCGCGCTTTCATTGGCGGGGTCGATTTCGCTTTTTATTGTCCGAAACGGCCGCAAAGGCCTCCGTTCCCATCTGTTCTTCTTCTTTTTATTCGTCCTGATGTCATTTATGAATCCGTTGATTTCCCATAACGGTGTGACGGTGTTATTCGTGATGAACAATAACCCCGTGACGCTTGAGTCTTTTTATTACGGCATTGCCTCCTCGGCGATGATCGTGTCGGTATTATACTGGTTTCGCTCCTTCACGCAAATTATGACAAGCGATAAATTGCTCTATCTGTTCGGTTCTGCGGCTCCGAAACTTTCATTGATCCTCTCAATGGCACTCCGTTATATCCCATTGTTCGGCAAACAGATAAAAAAGACCGACGCAGCGCAAAAAGCCCTTGGGTTATACAAAGAAGATAACGTCATCGACCGGGCTCGAGGCGGTACGCGGATTTTTTCGGTCATGGTGACCTGGGCGCTTGAAAACGGCATTATAACCGCCGACAGTATGACGGCACGCGGTTACGGCATCGGTCGTCGCACTTTTTTCGCGCTCTATAAATTCCGCAAGAACGATTTAGTGTTAATCCTGATTTCGCTCGGATTGCTCACCGCAACTGCGATTGGAATCGGTTACGGTTCGATCTCTTTCGAATACTATCCGGCCATTAATGCTTCGCCCGTCACTGCGGCATCAATTCTGACTTACACCGCATACGGGCTGCTTGCGTTCATTCCCACAATTATTGAAGCGGAGGAAAGCATCAAATGGAAATACTTGCTGTCAAGGAACTGAGCTTTACTTATCCGCTTTGTACCCAAAAAGCGCTTGATAAGGTGTCTTTTTCGGTCGAAAAAGGCGATTTCACCGTGGTCTGCGGAGCGACCGGAAGCGGTAAGTCAACCTTACTGAGGATGTTAAAGCAGGAATTGACGCCGCTTGGCGATAAAACCGGAGAGATCATCTATAACGGCAAGCCGCTTGATAAACTTGATGAAATGACCTCGGCCTGCAAGATCGGTTTCGTAATGCAGCGGCCCGAGCAGCAGCTCGTGACCGACAAGGTCTGGCACGAACTTGCGTTCGGGTTGGAGAATATGGGGTTACCGCAGCAGATGATCCGCCGACGCGTCTCCGAGATGTCGAGTTATTTCGGCATCGAAGCGTGGTTTGACAAGAACGTCTCCGACCTTTCCGGCGGGCAAAAGCAGATTTTAAATCTCGCAGCGGTCATGGTGATGCAGCCCGACATTCTGATTTTGGACGAGCCGACCGCCCAGCTCGACCCGATTGCGGCTTCGGATTTCATCGGGACCTTGCAAAAACTCAACCGCGAGCTCTCTCTGACAATCATCTTAGTCGAACACCGGCTCGAGGATGTCATTCCGGTCTGCGATAAGCTGCTTGTGATGGAAAAAGGATCGGTTCTTGATTATGGTGCATCCCGCAACATCGCCGAGAACATGCGTTCGCATCCGGCAATTTTACAGGCCATGCCGGCAGCAGTTCGGCTTTACAGCAAACTTAATGTGCTGTCACCCTGTCCGCTGACCGTTCGCGAGGGACGGCGTTTTATCGAAGAGCACTTTGAAAATACCGCTAAATCAAAAGAGCAGGGGGATTATGCGCATAATCAAACGCCCGCGCTCGAATTTTCGGATGTATGGTTCCGTTATGCCCGCGAACTGCCCGATGTGCTGAGCGGGCTCGATCTGACCGTTTACAACAGCGAATTATTCTGCATTCTCGGTGGAAACGGCTCGGGAAAAACCACCGCGCTCGGTGCTGCTGCCGGATTGAATAAGTTTTATGCCGGCAACATCAAGGTGTTTGGAAAAAAGCTGAAGGACTATAAAAATCAATCGCTTTATCGGAGCTGTTTATCCTTGTTGCCCCAGGATGTCCAGACGGTGTTTTTACGCAATACCGTGCGCGAGGAACTGGCCGAAGTCGGCGGAAGCAACGTTGAATTGCCTTATGACCTTACCCCATTGATGGACAAACACCCTTACGACCTCAGCGGCGGAGAGCAGCAGTTGGTCGCATTGGCCAAGGTGCTTGCGGCCAAGCCGAAATTGCTCTTGCTTGACGAACCGACCAAAGGACTTGACGCTTATGCAAAAAACGGTATCATCCACGTATTGAAAAAATTACAGGCAACCGGCGTGACGATTGTTGCGGTGACACACGACGTCGAGTTCGCCGCGCAGTGCGCCGACCGATGCGCGTTGTTTTTCCGGGGTGAGATCACCTCGATTGATACGCCCGCGAAATTTTTTGCCGAAAACACCTTTTATACCACTGCGGCCAATCGCATGACACGCGGCATCTTCGGCGGTGTGGTAACCGTAGATGACGCGGTTGACCACTGCCTGAAAAACAAACGAAAAGGGGAAGGCGTATGATCGTCATCAAAAACAACGGTCTGCGTAAAGCGGTTAAAATCGCCATCCCGTTCCTTTTGATTCCGGCGGCAATCGCCGCGGGCATCTTTCTGTTTGACGAAAAGCAATATGCGTTCATTTCGCTAACCGTTGCGATTTTATCTCTGGCGCTGTTTATCGCCGGATTTGAAAAGCGGCAGACAGGAACCAGGCGCCTGATCATCGTGGCGGTCATGGTGGCATTTTCTGTTGTCGGTCGTTTTATTCCTTTGTTCAAACCGATTACGGCGCTGACTATCATCACGGCGATCTACTTGGGCGGAGAAGCGGGATTTATGGTGGGCTCTTTGTCGGCTGTGATCTCGAATTTTTATTTCGGGCAAGGCCCCTGGACACCGTTTCAGATGTTTTCCTGGGGAATGATCGGACTGATCGCCGGTTTTTTATATTTGCCGTTAAAAAAGAGCCGTGTCTTTCTTCTCGTTTTTGGCTTTTTGTCCGGAATTATCTATTCGATTGTTATGGATAGCTGGACGGTTTTATGGTATAATCAATCGTTTGATTTGACGCTTTATCTCGCTGCGCTCGGCACAGCGCTGCCCTATACGATTATGTATTCGGTCTCCAATGTGATATTTTTAGTGTTGTTTGCAAAACCGTTCGGTGAAAAACTCGAACGAATCAAATTGAAGTACGGAATTTAAATCTAAAACGAAAGGATGATCCGAAATGAGAATTATCTCACCGGGGTTCGAGTTTATCCAAAAGCCCGACAGGGAACAGATTTTGCGTAATCTTGAATATATCGGCAGAGTCTGTTATAAGAGCGAGGATAAAATCACACCCGATTCCGCCGCGAAATTCGTGAGCATTCTGATCAAAAACGGCCACGAGTCGGTGATTGAGCATGAAAAAATTACGGTTAAAATCACCTGCGACCGCGGTGTCAGCCACGAGATCGTCCGTCATCGGCTGGCCAGTTACAGCCAGGAAAGCACCCGTTATTGCAATTATAATAAAGACAAATTCGGAAACGAATTAACTTTTATCCGCCCGTATTTTTGGAATGACGACCCCGATAAATACACTGTCTGGGAACAGATAATGGCGCAGATTGAATCGGCTTATTTAAAATTAATCGAAACAGGTGCCGCACCGGACGAAGCCAGAACCGTGCTGCCCAACAGCCTGAAAACCGAGATTGTGATGACGATGAATCTGCGCGAATGGCGGCATTTCTTTATATTGCGCACATCACCGAAGGCGCATTCGCAGATGCGGGAAATCACCATTCCGATGTTGAAAGCGTTTCGAGAAGCCATCCCGGTAATCTTTAACGACATCACAGTTTCCGAGTAAAAATGATATGCAAGAAGCCGCTGTTTATAAGCAGCGGCTTTTCGTATTATAGCAGGCCTATTCATTCGTCATCAGGTTGTCCTTTTGAAACACCGTAATCAGCGGGGGGGATTAAAACGGTTTGGATAGTCATCACCGGGACAGTATATTTATCACCGCACCTGTCCGGAACGAGGTAAATCCGAATTCGGTGTTTTGAATACCGCAGGGGATTTATTCCGCGGCACCGGAAAAGCGATATTTTTAATCGATAAGGCGTTCATATCATTGGAATACGCCGTTAAGTTTCATGCCCGGAACTAATAAAAACCATTAGGAAAACAGGTCTGTCAGAGAGATTTAACCAATTTAAGCGCCATCTCAAATGCAGCAAGCGCAGAGGCATTTCGAATCTGCTCACGTGCGGCTTTGTTGTCGAATTGGCGCTTTTTCACCCAGTATTTGCCCGGTTTGCCTACTGCGATAAAGATCGTGCCGACCGGTTTATCGGCGCTGCCGCCGTCCGGCCCGGCAATGCCGGTAATCGCAACCCCGACATCCGCACCCGAGAGCCGTAAAATGCCGCGTACCATCGAAGCCGCACAAGACGAACTGACCGCACCCATATCTTCGAGAATCTGCTCTGAAACGCCGAGCAGTGCAGTTTTGGCTTCATTGGCATAGGTCACCGCCGACATGTCCAGCACTGCTGAGCAGCCCGGCACATCGGTCAGGAGTTTGCATAATAGCCCGCCGGTGCAGGACTCCGCCGCGGAGATTTTCATGTTCTTTTCTTTTAAAAGCGCAACAAGCTGTTCGGCAATTTTTTCCATTATTTTTTAATCCAGCATAATATGATACCCGTTCGCGAGCAGCTGATTTTGAATCGAAATGATATGTTCGTGGTCACGGGTCTCAAGTTCGAGCGTCACGACGACTTCGCCGAGCCGTGTGCGATTGGAGAGCCGGTCATGGCCGATGCTCATGACGTTTGCTTTGGTATCTGAGATGAGATTGAGCAGTGCGCTGAGTTGTCCCGGTTTGTCGGCGACGATGGTTTTGAACAGAAACCGGCGGCCGGAGCTGATCAGGCCTTTATCCATGATCCGGTCGAGCATATTCATATCGATATTGCCGCCGGAGACGATAGCGACTGTCTTTCCTGAGGTGCGGTATTTATTGAATGCGACCGCAGCCGGCGCCACGGCGCCCGCACCCTCGGCGATCATTTTCATGCGCTCAGCCATAAGTAAAATGGTATTGTAAATATCGGCTTCGCTGACAGTGATAACATCATCGAGCAGCTGCGAACAAATGGTAAACGTGAGTTTTCCCGGAGTCTTAACTGCGACACCGTCGGCGACCGTGTTGGCTGAAGCTAACGGAAAAATCGCACCCGCGTGAATCGCCTGACGCATGCAGGCGGCGTTTTCGGGTTCGACGCCGATGATCTTGACTTTCGGATTAATGGCCTTAGCCGCTGCCGCAACGCCGGAAATCAATCCGCCGCCGCCGATCGGCACCAAAATGGCGTCGCAGTCGGGCATGTCACTCATAATCTCAAGACCGATCGTGCCTTGCCCCGCAATGACTTCGGGATCGTCGAACGGAGCGATAAAGACGGCCTTTTTTTCCTCAGCCAATTGGATGGCATAGGCGTTGCATTCATCAAAGGTCGGGCCGTATAACAAGACTTCTGCACCGTAAGAGCGCGTTGCTTGTATTTTATAAAGAGGTGCGCCTTCGGGCATCACAACAATGCACCTTGCACCGAGCAGTTTTGCCGAGAGCGCGACGCCCTGCGCGTGGTTTCCGGCGGAAGCGCAGACAACTCCGCGCGCGAGTTCTTCTTTGGTGAGGGTTTTCATCTTGTTCAGCGCGCCGCGGACCTTAAAGGAGCCGGTTTTTTGCAAGTTTTCGATTTTCAGATAAAAGTCCGACTGCCCGCCGAAAAACGCGGCGGGTGCGCTGATGATGTCGGTATGATGAATCAGGCCCGACATTCTTTTCGCGGCCTTTTTAATCATATCCAGGGTCACAAGATCACAAGTCATGGTCATCCCTCCGTTGTTATTATACCATAAAAGTTACGGAAAACGGCTTTGCCGTTTTCGAAGACAGCACAACGAGTGTTTGAAACATGCTGAAAGCTTCATGCGCTGTCATTATATCGTATCAGTCAATATATAATTTATGAATTATTCTTGGTTTGTCAGAGTCGAAACTAAAAGTTTAATGACGGCTGCCGCTGTCTGCGGTTCCATGAAAGGATACTTCTTGGTCAGCGCCTGTTCCATCGTTGCCGGAAGGTGTAAAAATCCGACTTTCAGCGGAAGATGGTTTTCACCTACATAATATAGAATACTGTATAAGACATGATTGCATACAAAGGTACCGGCGCTGTAAGAGATGTTGCAGGGCAGGCCGTTTTCACGGCAGGCGGCTGCCAGTTTTTCAACCGGAAGAGTCGTAAATAACCCATCGGGACCGTCTTCGCAGATTTTTTGGTTCAGGTGGATATCACCTCCGTTATCGGCGGTCGAAGCGCTGTCCCAGTTGATGCCGATGCGTTCCAGTTCGGGTTGAGTACGCCCCGCGGCTTGCCCGACCATCAACAGCACATCGGGGCTGTGAACTTCCAGCAAACGCTTGATTATCTCAACTGAAGCATCATATTTAGTGGGAATCTGTGCAGTGATAATGCGGGTGAAACGGACACGCGACGGCAATAAATCGACCGCTTTTTGCGCGGAATTGATTGTCTCTCCGCCGAACGCGTCAAAACAGGTGACAAGAACTTTCATTTCAGTTTATTTTCCTTTGCAAATATTAATTAATAATTTATCTAACACCGGGTTATAGCCGACACGCCCGCGCAGATCCATCGAGACGGCGAACAAATGATTGGCAAGTTCGGCGACGACAGGGGACTTTTGCTTGTGTCCGGTGGTCTTGTCAAAGAATCCGGCTTTGGCATAGGTGAATACAAGTGGCTTCAGATCAAACCCCTCCGCCTTGATATAATTGACCGCCGCAGTGTCTATAAAGTTTTTATCAGCATTGTAGAGATAGGCGAAATCTTGCGGGCCGAATTCGGCGGTCAGCGGATGTACGGGGTTGCGGGCGACAAACGCCACGCCGTCCTCGTGGTCAAACGGCATCGCACCTTCAACGGCGTCGTAAACACCGTAGATATAGACATAACCGACGGTCTTTTTGCCGATTTGATAACCTGCTGTGCCGCTGTCGGGTGGCAGAATGATCACTTTGCAACCTGTTTTAGCCAACTGTTCGGCTTTCGAGAGATCACAGGCGTTATTCGATATAAACACCATTTCGGCTTCGTCGGGCAGGGAAGTTGCTGTTTCGGCTTCCAACCCGATCGCATTTACAATCCTCAGTGCATTTTGACCGATACAGACCGCTTTTCCTTGAACCGCTTGTTTCGGATAGGTTTTGACCGTGAATCGCTCCCCTTGAATCAGTTTTATGCCGTCGTAAAGCGCCGCATCAAAATGAATAGCGGTCTTGGCAGTAATTTTCGGCAATGTCGCTTTGATCATTCCGGCGCACTTGGGACGGACAGCTTTGATACTTGAGATGAGTTCCCAGCTCGAAAGGACTTTTTCACCGTTTCGCAAGGTCACAACCATACGAAGATTCTTATGATCTTCCTGCGTATCATTTAACAGCCAACATTCGAGCGGGATGGTCTCGCCTTCATAAGCCGTCCAGCGGTCGCAGCGCAAATTCAAACGCAGCGGGGCGAGGGAGTTTTTAAATTCGAAGAAGCCGGGTTTGGGTTGGCGATCAACGCCGATCAGCGTTTTCATCCAACCCGCGGGCCACGCGTCGATTAAGAGGTGCAGGGCGGTTGAGACGATTTTATCGCTGCGGCGGCGTAAAGCGTCCGTCATGATTTTTGTCGCGAATGCCTGATGCCGTTGACTCTCGGCAATCCAATTTAAAATACCTTCTTGTTCCTCGTACCAGTCGCCGTGCATCGTGTTGCTCTGAGCAAAGACGATCTTGTCGGGCAGCCATTGCTCGCCGGGAGTCGGCAGCCATTCCTTGGGGTATCTGGAGGTCATGACGTCGTAGTTGTCCAACCCCTCGGTGCCGTATTCGCCGCAGCCGGTCTTCCAGCCGATCCGGATTTTCGGGAGCCAATTTTGATAGAGCCGCCCGATGGGCAGCGCATGATTGGTATACCACATATTGTAGCAGTGGAAATCCGAAAGTCCCTCGTTGGTCGGCGGATCATAATCGCCTTCGACGCGCTTGATCACCCGGTCGGGGTTTTCCTGTTTGACCGCCCGGTCGCAGCATTCAAACCAGCGTTCGAGTTCGGGGCGGCCGAGATGCCGGTGGCATTTACCATCGCGCTCGACAGGCATCGACTCATTGACATAAGTCACCATAATGCAGGAGGGGTGCGAACGTACCAACCGTTCCATCTCGCCGGTCTGGCGAATGCCCTCATAAAATTGTCCGCGCCGGAAAGTTCCGAACACCGGCAGATCGGTCTGGTTGAGCATACCGAGCATATCGCAGTAAAGATATATTTCATCCTGTACCGGTCTCTGTGTAAACCGGTAGTAATTCATATTGGCGACTTTGGCGATCAGAATATCGGTGATCAGCAGTTCCCAGTCTTCGTCACACACGGCAAGCTGCATATGTCCCATGTCGTTTGCGCCGCGCAGGCGGATCTTTTTGTTGTTGAAAAACAATTCGCCCTTATCATCGTTGCTCTCAGTCTCGGTCTGCATAGAAAACTTGCGCATGCCGAACGGCTTGTCACATTGATCTAGCAGCACTCCGTCGCGAGAATATAATGAGATGCGCGCTGTGTACAAATACGGCTTTTCGAGTTCCCAGGTCTTGAACCTGCCCATTGGTACTTCATAACGGTAATCGTTAGCGCCGGGGCCGGTGTAAGGAATGTTTTCAAACAGAACTTCCTTTTTCGGAGTGCCTTCAAAATTGCGGGGAAAAATTTTTACGCCGAGGGTAAAACTGCCGGATTTATCGCGGTCGGAATAATTCTCATCGGTGGCATTAAAAACCTGTACCCATGCCTGGACCGTCCCGATATCGATATTCGGGCGCATAAAGACATCGTTGATCAAATAATCCGGCGTCTCCTCCAAAAAAACCTTGTTGTAAATACCGCCTCCGGGAGGGCAGTGGTGCCAACCGACCTGCGGGTCGTCCCAGCCGAGTCCGGTAGCGGCGTATATCTTATCCCCGTCAATCCGATCTCCTTCAATGCCTACGGTCGGAAGATCGTTTTTTAATTCGACCAGCAGCACGTTCTTGCCGCGTTTTAGAATCTTGGTAACTTCAAATTTAAAAGGTGCAAACATGCCCTCGTGGCTGCCGACATATCGCCCGTTTAAATAGATATTGGCAATGTAGTCCGCACCCAAAAAGTTGAGCCAGACCCGTTTTTCCGATGAGGCGAAATACTGAAATTCAGATCGGTAAAAAGCCGTCCAACGGCCGATCGGTCCGTGAAAATGCGGCAGTTTGACGTGCTCCCAGTTCCCGCGTCCTTTTTGAGCGTTCTCGAAATTGCAGTTATCTTCCGGGGTCTCGAACCGGAAATTGAATTCGGAAAGATATCGGCGTCTGCGAATCTTTTTCGCTTTTGGGACAAGATCGCGCAAAAACGGCGCATAGGTTTCTCTCAGTGCTTTGATTTCGTTCCAATAGTCCTTTTTCAATTCCTCATAGGACTTTTGGATGACCTCAGGTGCAACGGCCTTAGAGGGTTTGAAATCGACGGGATCATAGTAAATCGGCGGACACTTCTTCAGCCCCGGTCGGGTCGCCTTGTTATCCGCTGCGATCTTTGCAAAGTATGCCTGTTCGTTTGCCATGTTGAACTTAAACCTCGATTATATATTTATTGAGCCAGCCGCCAAACTTGGAAAGTTCGGGGCGGCAAGGCGCGAGCACGACGAGTTTTCCGTCGAATTGCTCATAAGCCCAGTGTCCTGTAAAATCGACCGGAAACAATGTTTTGGCATCATCAACTTCTTCTGGTTTTGTCACAATCGTTGTGACGGTTTTTCTTTTCACCCGGCAGGAGTATTTATCGATTTCGGCGATGCAGAGAGGATAACGCGGGAAGTTGCCCACGGGATTCCGGTCATTAATGACGCCGATATAAAATAACCGTCCGTCGGTGTGTTCAAATATGCGCGCGCGGCTCGAGGAAGAATACATAAAGCTGCCGTCGTCGTAGAGCAATGGTTCGGGATGGCTCCAGGTCTGCCCTTCATCTACAGACAACAGCATAAATTTGCAGCCTTCCACAACCGAATGAGGCGCATTGCTGCCTCTCGCGACCATCATAATCCGTTCGCCGTTTACCACAGAGAGAACCGGTTCAAACAGTCCGCGCGTCGAGCGTTCGACCTCGATGGCCGCCCAGTTGCCGAATTCAAAAGTATACCCGAGATCAGCGGCGTTCCACTTTGCCTTGATCGCGCCGCTGCGCATAAAGCCGTTGCCGAAATAATCAATACGATTCCAATTGGGATCGACTGCCTGAGAACTGACGCCGAGTGTTAATGTAAGGTCTTTGGTGCGCACAAGATTCGGAATCACAAACGTGGCCATATTAGCTCCGAATTTTACACTGTGCATATAATGAGTTTTATCGTACATCTGGCCGGCGCTTGAGATTCCTTTTTGTATGATCTGACGTTTATCCGACCAGGTGAAACCGTTATCAAATGAAATACGATAGTAAATTTTACGTTTTTTCGACGGACTTTCCGGGTCGTTGTTTTCAAAATACAGCTCAGTGCCGAAATAGAGCATCGTCCCCCGGATATCGTCCGAGAAGACCGAGCCGTAACCATCTCTGCGGCTGCTCCCGTGCAGATCATAGACGAATTTATGTTCGAAGACGCTTTGGAATTTCCAGGAGCGGCCGCCGTCCGAAGACCGGTAGATCGAAGTGGCCAAATTGCTCTTTCGGCGGTCCATCCGGTCAAAAGTCAGGATCATGTCGCCGCCTCCCGGGATATCTTTGCGCGGACATTTGGCGACCGAGGGTCCGTTGATGAATTCATCGCCTTCACAGCGGATAAATGCTTCTTCGCGCTCGATGACTCTCATGACGTTACGTTATCCTTTCGCATCTGCTGTCTCTTATACAAAATAAGTTAAAAAACATTGTCGATATAACCTTTCGCTCCCGGAGTGAATTTATCGATATTGTCCAGCGCTCGCGCGGCTCCGAGAATAACCGCATCTTTCGGGCTGAGCGCACGAACGACCGGCGTATTCAAGCGCATAGACATATATTCATCCAATCCCTCCAGCATGCTTCCGCCGCCTGAGAGCAGAATGCCGTCGGTCTTGATGTCGTTGATCAGTTCCGGAGGTGTGCGCTCCAGAACGGATTTGGTTGCGTCGACGACGATCGAAACGGATTCGGCGAGAGCATCGGCTAACATATCGTTCCCGACTTCGACCGCCTGCGGGATGCCGGTGATATAGTTTCTGCCCTTGACTGTCGTAGTCTTGTGTGTTCCGTTATAATATGCGCAGCCGACTTCCCGCTTGACACGCTCGGCAGTCGGTGCGCCGATAATCAATTTAAACCGACGTTGGATATACTTGATAATTTCATTATCAAAGCGGTTACCTGCCACGTTCACAGAATTGGTGGCGCTGATGCCGTTCAGGGTGATGACTGCGATATCGGCTGTGCCGCCCCCAATGTCAACCACCATAATACCGTGCGGTTTTGAAATATCCATCCCGCTTCCGATGGCAGACGCAACCGGTTCGCTGATCAGATAAACCTCCCTCGCTCCTGCAAGATCGCATGCATCCACAACCGCTCTGGCCTCAACATCGGTCATTCGGGCAGGGACAGAGACCATGACGACCGGCTTGAAGATTCGCAAATCACCGCAGATAGTTTTAATATAATGCCTGAGCAGCTTCTCCGTGACGTCGAATTCCGAAATCACGCCGTCGGCGAGCGGCTTAATGACTTCGATGCCGCCGGGGTTGCGCCCGAGCATCTTATTGGCTTTCTCGCCGATAGCGATCACATCGCCGGTTTCGCGGTCGAAAGCGGCCACGGTCGGCTCGTCGATCAAAATGCCTTTTCCGCGCAAAAACACTTTTGTGGTAGCGGTTCCGAGGTCGATCGCGATATGCTGGTTCAGGCCGAGAAAACCATATGCCATTACTGAAACGCCCTTTCAAAATCAAGTCAAAGTCTCTAAATTTAAAATCCGTAATCCGTTTCCCGTTTTAAAATCGTTGAGGCTGCGCATACGGCGAAAACTTCTTTTGCTCCGGCTTCTTTCAAAACCCGGATGGCCTCGCACAGAGTTGAACCGGTGGTCATGACATCGTCAATCAATAATATAGAACGCTTTTTGACAATTGCATCGGTTTTCAGCCGGAAACTGCCGAAGATATTAGCGGCGCGCTCCGCTGCGGTCAAACTTTTTTGTTCAGTCGAGTGGCGCAGGCAGATCATCGTGTCGAAAAACGGAAAACCGAGGACGTCTGCAACCCGTTCGGCGAGCAATTCCGATTGGTTGTATTCGCGTACCTTTCGGCTGTGCTCGCTTTGCGGTACACAAGTTATAAAATCTACCGGCCCGAAGTCGGCGCCGAGACAACAGTGCGCCATCATCTCGCCCAGTACTGCGGCGTTTTGCCGCTTCCGGTTGAATTTCAAATCCTTGACTGCTTTTTTAGCGCCCTTTATGTAAAAGAAAGGGGAGAAGTACCCATCCGCATTCGGTACTCTGCGGCCGGCCAACTCCATGTCCCGGCGCTTCATAAAAGGAGGGTGACATTTTCCGCAATAATCAAGATCAGCGCAAATCTGACCGCAGAAAACACACTTGTGCGGGAAGAAAGCCGAGATTAACCTATCAAAGAATGTCACGCCGTCCATCAGAGTCCAGCTCCCTCGTCGAGTCCGAGTAAAAACTTCTTTAACCCGGTATAGCGCAGCGCCTTTTTCTCGTTGGCAATCATCTTCATTACGGTCGCTTCGCTGCCCACGATCACAAGCATTTTTTTGGCGCGGGTCACGGCGGTGTAGAGCAGGTTTCGGTACATCAACTGTTCCGAATAGGCGGGAAAGACCGGAAGAATTACGGCTTCGAATTCGCTGCCCTGGGATTTGTGCACCGTGCAGGCATAGGCGGGTTCCAATTCGTTGAGCTGCTGCGAGGAAAAACAGACCTGCCGCCCGTCGAAATCTGCATATAAAAGCCGCGCCGCTTTATCGATGCCGGTGATGATGCCCGTGTCGCCGTTGTATAACCCGACACCGGCCTCGCCGCCCTTTGTCCACATTATATCATAATCATTGTGGGTTTGCATAATCTTATCGCCGATTCGATAATAAAATCCCTCATATTCATATTGCGGACTTTGACTCGGAGGATTCAAGACGGCCTGCAGTTTTTTATTCAGTTCGAACGTGCCTAACGAACCCTTTCTGCCTGGGGTCAGTACCTGAATATCGGTAAACGGCGACCAGCCGTAACGGGCGGGCAGGCGGGAAGAGCAGAGCGACACCAGGGTTTTTGCACATTCGGTTTCTGTACGGACAGGCATGAAAAAGAAGTCGCCGTCTTTTCGGTCCAAAATCGGTGATTCTCCGTCATTGATGCGGTGAGCATTGACCACGATCAGAGATGCGGCGGCCTGCCGGTAAATTTCGGTCAGCCGGATTAGCGGAATTTTTCCGCTTCCTGCCAGATCGCGCATAATGTTGCCTGCGCCGACGGCGGGCAGCTGGTCCGCGTCGCCGACGAGAATCAATTTGGCTCCGGGCTGCATTGCGCGGAGCAGTCCTTCCATCACAAAGATATCGCACATCGAGGCCTCATCGATGATCACCGCGTCACTGTCGAGCGGCAGCTCCTCGTTGCGTCCGAAAGTGAGCCAGCGATCGTCACCGTTGCCGACTGTGCTTTCGAGCAGGCGGTGGATGGTCGTTGCCTCCCACCCGACAAGTTCGCTCATGCGCTTTGCCGCGCGGCCTGTCGGAGCTGCCAACGTCACTTTCAAGCCCCGATTTTGCAATAGCCGAAGCACAGCATAAAGTATTGTCGTTTTGCCGGTGCCGGGACCTCCGGTGATGATGCAGGTCCCGTGCGAGACAGCTGTTTTCACGGCTTCTCTCTGATAATTTTCATAAGCAATACCGACGGCTTTTTCTAATTCGGAGATTTCAGCGTCATTCACCGGTTTTGTATAAGAGTCAATTTGAGATAGCATTTTCATTCGGTCGGCGATGTATTTCTCGGCGATAAAGACCTTTGAGAGGAAACAAAACTGCTTCTCCCCAAAACAGACGGGTAAAACCTCGCCCATCGTCATCTGGTTATTCAGCGCATTTTCCGCCAGCTCCGGTTCGCAGCGCAGCAGCGTCTGAGCTGCACCGAGCAGTTTATCGGTCGGAAGGCAGGTATGTCCGTTTTGAAGGTTGTGACGCAGTACATGCAGAACGCCTGCGCCGAGGCGGTTATCGTTGTTGTATTCAAATCCTCGCTCAAAGGCCAGAGCGTCAACCCGCGCAAAATCGAGACCGATGGCGTTGCAGCACAAAATATAGGGGTTGTCCTCAACCAGCCGCATTGTGTGCTCTCCGAGCGTCCGGATTGTTTTAACCGATTCGGAAGGGCGCAGGCCGTAACCCGATAAATATAACAGCATTCGCCGCAGATCGAATAATTTCGTAAGTTCTTCGGCAATCGCAATGGCTTTTTTATGAGAAAATCCGCGCACTTCGGCAATCTGCATCGGATCGTTTTCCAATATGAACAAAGTGTCGTCGCCGAAACGATCAAAAATCCTCTCGGCGCTGACCGGTCCGATGCCCTTTACCGCACCGGATATTAAATAGCGCAGAATATCCTCACGGTTATCAGGAAGACGGCGTTCAGAGGATTGTGATTCAAGCTGTTTGCCATAAGAGGAGTGGGTCACAAACCTGCCGATGACCTTAAGGCGTTCACCGGGGAAAATCTGCGGCATCTCGCCTACGACTGTCAGGATATCGCCGCCGCAGAGCAGCTCGACGACATGATATCCGTTATCTTCATTGGCAAATACCACCCGGTCGACAACACCCTCGGCCTGATACAGCCCGTCCTTATCATCCAAAGACGTACCTTCACAGGGGATACAGCCCGAGATATCGCCCGCAAGATCTCTCGCAATGTCTCTCAAGCCGCCACCTCCAAAGAAAAAACACCGTATATCGGCAATTATTAAATTATAGTATACCATATATAGTAAACAAGGTCAATGAATAAGATAAAATTAGCCAAAGTTTTCGTATTTTTTTTGTAATTTTAGACAAAGATAAATCAGGCAATAACTTTTTCGGAAAGATTGCTTGAAAAGGGTACGGCGATATGATATGATTCTTTCGTAATCGTTGATTTGCGATTTAGCGCAATTCATCCGATTTATAGGTCGGAGGCGCCTAACCAACCGATCGGGATTAGTTCTTTTCATCACAAAGGTTTCACGCGGGGGTATAGCTCAGCTGGGAGAGCGCTTGAATGGCATTCAAGAGGTCAGCGGTTCGATCCCGCTTATCTCCACCAGCACAAACCTTGTGATACAAAACTTCTCTCCCCTTGTATGACAAGGTTTAGGCAAATATTTTTTTATAGGAGGAGTTTTCTTGTTCAAAATCAAGGAAAACGGCTCTTCCGTCGGAACTGAGATCATCGCCGGTTTGACGACCTTCTTCACGATGGCGTACATCATCTTCGTCAATCCGTCAATTCTTGGCTTGACGGGAATGCCGCAAAAAGCAATCTTCCTCGCGACCATTTTCGCGACCGTTATCGGCACGCTGATCATGGGCCTTTTCGCGAATGTGCCGTACGCACAGGCACCCGGTATGGGGCTGAACGCCTTTTTCACATTCACGGTCGTTTTCGCCCTCGGTTTTACCTGGCAGCAGGCGTTGTCAATGGTCTTTATCTGCGGTATCATCAATATCGTTATCACCGTAACAAAGATCAGGAAGACCATAATTAAGTCGATCCCCTCCGGACTTCAGAACGCCATCGGCGGCGGCATCGGTATTTTCATTGCCTACATAGGAATTAAAAATGCCGGTCTCATCAACTTCACCTCCGACCCGGGCAAAAACACCGTTTTGGGTGACGGAACGGTTATCGCCGACGCCAGCGCGGTTCCGGCGCTTGTTAAACTCGCCTCGCCGGCAGTTCTGCTCGCCTTAATCGGCTTGGTTATTACCGTCGTTTTGCTGGTTATCAAAGTAAAAGGCGCCATCTTAATCGGGATTGTCGCCACCACGATTATCGGCATACCGATGGGCGTAGTCAGTTTTGCAAACGTTGGTATTGCCGGCGGTATTGCGGATTCCTTTAAAGAACTCGGAAGCACATTCGGCGTTATTTTCAAAAGCGAAGGTATTCCATCGTTATTCGCAGACGCCTCCAAATTACCTTTGGTGCTCGCAACCATCTTCGCATTCAGTTTGACGGATACGTTTGACACTATCGGAACGTTTGTCGGTACAGGCCGACGGAGCGGTATCTTCTCGGAAGAGGATATGAAATTGATGGAGAGCGGTTCGGGCTTTAAGTCCAAGATCGACAGAGCGCTTTGCGCTGACTCTGTCGCTACCTCTATAGGCGCGATTCTCGGTACCTCCAACACGACAACTTACGTCGAGAGCGCCGCTGGCATCAGCGTCGGCGGACGCACCGGTCTGACCAGTGTTGTCACGGCTGTTCTTTTTTTGGCCTGCATCCTGATTGCTCCGTTCGCGGGAATTGTTCCGGCTGCCGCAACCTCCGCTGCATTGATCGTGGTCGGCATCATGATGATGGCCTCCTTCAAAGAAATAGATTGGCACGAACTCTCCGAAGCCATTCCTGCCTTCTTCGCGGGTGTGTTCATGGCGATCTGCTACAGTATCTCCTACGGTATTGCTTTCAGCTTCATCTTCTACTGTATTGTGAAGATTTTCAAGGGGAAAGTCAAGGAGATTCACCCGGTTCTCGCAGTCGCGACAGTGCTGTTTATTCTGAACTTTGTCCTGTTGGCGATTCAGAAATAAGATTATCTCAGGATAAAGAGAAACCGGCGTACCAAACGGTACGCCGGTTTTTTGTTTAAACAATTTAACTGCAAAATTAATCCGTCTTTGCAATTTCCTTTGTAATTAAATCCGACGCGATATGAAGCGCTTTGATTCGATTGCACAGCAGTGTCTGCTGAGAAAGCCCCAGCGTCTGTTTTTCCTGTATTTTTTCACACTTTCTGATCGTGGAAGAGACAACGCGAAGTGCTCCCTCCAATTCAGCCTTTGAATATTGTCCCATCATGTCACTCCCCGATGATCTTAATCAAAACATGCTTATCCCGCTTACCATCGAATTCGCCGTAAAAAATCTGTTCCCAGGTTCCGAAATCGAGTTTGCCGTTTGTAACCGCAATGACGACCTCGCGACCCACTACGGTGCGTTTCAAGTGCGCGTCGGCGTTGTCCTCATAGCTGTTGTGGTCGTATTGGCCGTAAGGTTTTTCCGGCGCGAGCTTTTCAAGCCATTTTTCAAAATCGCGGTGCAGGCCGCCCTCGTCGTCGTTGATGAACACACTCGCAGTGATGTTCATTGCGTTGACAAGGCACAGCCCCTCATGAATTAAGCTTTCGGCAAGCGCAGCCTCGACTTGCGGAGTGATATTGACAAATGCCCGACGTGTTCCGATATGAAAATAAAGTTCTTTTCGAAATGATTTCATGTGCACTCTCCTGATTTTCAATGAGCGTCGCTTATGTCCTTTTTCGGAAGATCAGAGAACCGATAATTAAAACCACAGCCGTAACCAGGAGTATCATTAATATTGTGGTAAGTTGTACGGAAATTCCGAGTTCATGAGAAACTGCGGAGATATACCTTGAAAGTTGAAAATTTGTTGGTTGAGAAGAGGGCAGTGAATCGGCGGTTGAAATAACAGGGAGAACGGGCGCGGAAGAAAAAACGGAAGATGAAGGTGTCGGAATCGAAGTTTCCTCCGAAGTCCGAACCGATGATTTTGACGAAGCCGCCGGAACGGACTGCTTTGAAGAGACGGTTTGAGAGGAGGGTAAACGCGCCTGCGAGCTGGTTTGAACTACGGATATTATCGATTCTGCCTGCGATTGCGGACGCATAGCAGCCTGTGTGGCGTTGATACCCCTGTCTTTGACTGTGCATTTGGGATAATCACCGCTCCAGACATGGTCAACCGCCATTTCCGAATCCGTAATATTAAAATAATCGTAGGTCTTGTTATTTTTGCCGTCCGAACTCACAGGATCGTCCCAGGTGATGTCGAGCTGATACCAGTTTCCGCCGAGTTTGACAAGGTTCCAGGCATGCGGGATGTTTGCAACAACAGTTCCGCTGACAAATACGGATTCGATTCCGACAGCGTTAAACAGAAGGCGTGCGGCTTCCGTATATCCCTCACAAACTCCTATCCCTTTAATTAACGGGCCGTAAGCATAATAAACCAATTGCAGATTGCTTTTTTCTTCATATCTGGCATGGTCGATCAGATAATCATGGATTGATTTTACGAGCATGTATTCGCTCATACCCGGTGCAAATACTTCCGTTGTAAGCCGAACCACTTCGTCTTTCGTTTCCTTTTTCATCTGAACCAGTGTTTCGCTGTCATAACCGTAGGTAAAATTAATTTTATATGCAGCCGCGTCGGAGTGGTTATTTGAGAAAATTTTCACAGATACACTTTTATAGCCCATATAGGCGATATAATCGCGGTCGCGAACCTGTTCAACCAGTCCGGAGAAATCAGGTATAAGGTTTTTCCCGTCGGAAAAAACAATATAAACGTCGGTCTCAGCTTTCATCATGGCTGTTCGGATACAGCTATATAAATCTTCGGAGGAATCTGCTACATGAATGCTGTTTATTGGGATATCGGTATTGGCATATTGAACGTCACAGTCTGTGTGGCTTCCGTAAACAGTATAAGACATCCCGTAATAATAAAAAACCAGTTCCGGTTTGGCAGCAAAAGCGTCTTCGAAAGCGCTATTAATATTTCCGGTTGAGACACTGAAATGCTCATTAAATGCCGACAAGTTTTCAACGACGGTATCGGCTGGAGATGCGGAAAGAGACAAAGGGAGCTGGGAAATGATGAGTAAAGCAGCTGCTAAAATGCAGAGCGCTCTTTTCAAAAGTGATCCCCCTCCCATTTTAATTTACATGACAAATATATCATTATAAAGACAGTTTTGTCAATCATTCCGATAATTCTCCTATTGGAATTAGTTGACATGGAAAATGCAGTATGATATACTGAAATACAGTTTGTACACGCATTTCATTGATACCTCCGCCCATAGACGGTAAAGGTTCAGTTTTTCAGAAAAGCCGTCGAAAAATAGAAAAACAGAAGGATATAAGCATGAAGAAGTACATCGCAGTTTTGGAAATCCTGCTTGCAGCAGTATTATTCTCCATTTCTTTTTCGGGGACTCAGACGAGAAAAATTCAATCTTACTCAATAGCGGAAGGAGGGTCACTGACACTTACAGCGTATGAAGGCTCTGCATATTATTGGTATATCGGCGATGACGCCAATCAAAAGTATTTTTGCAATACGGACACCGCATTAAAATACGGAGTCGAGTTTCTCGGAAGCAACAGCAGAACACTGACGATTAAAAGTGTCAACCCGAAAAAATTCTTTGCAATGGTTAGTTGTTGGGATAAAGAACAGCCTTACAGTGGAAATAAATACGTTGGTAACGAATTATTCATATGTTTTGTATCACTCACTTCCTCTAAAACAAAGATATCGAGTGTACCTTATGCCTCTTCAGCGCCATCTGTTATATCGGCGACATTCAATTCACCGATTCCGAAACTGGAATATAATTTAAAAATGGCAAGTGTGAACCCAGGTGAAACAATCAATTTAATCGCAACACATTCTTTAAAAGAATCAGTAAAGGGATTAATTTCTTATCAGTGGTACGAAAGTGCAAAAAGCGATTATTGTAACGCCAAAGCCATTTCAGACGCAATTTCCGATACTTACACCATTGATGGAAACACCCATTCCGGAACGACACGCTATTACTATTGTATAATAACCAATGAATTGAATGGCGAAAAATACACCAATAAGGGCGACGGCATGGAGATGGTCGAGATCACCTTCGCTGGGGAGCACATTCACGCGTACAGCGAGTGGAAAATAAAAACAGAGCCGACCTGCACCGAGAACGGCGTAAAAACCCGAACTTGCGAATGCGGAGATAAACAGCAGGAGGTTATCTCGGCGCTCGGACATACATTCAGCGAATGGGCAGTAAAAACTGCAGCGAATGAGACCGCAGAAGGGCAGGAAGAACGCAGCTGCATCAAATGCGGTGCGGTTGAGAGTCGTATTATTCCGCGAACCGAAACATCATCAGAAAGCGCATCAAGTATCCCTATAACTCAAATAAACGGACAATCAGCAGATCAATTTAAAACTAAATGGTGGATTTTTGCAATTGTTCTCATTGGTATCGCCGGTGGAGCGGTTTACGGCTTAATTCTGATAAAAAAGAAAAAATCAAATAGTAATTTATAACCATTCATAACACACCCAGAAGCTTATCACATGCGAAGAAAATAATAGAATTATAAATTGATCCGCTCATGGGCGTATTATGGTTAGAAAGGTTAGCAGAGAGCGCAGCTTATCTAAGCGTAAAAAGGGGACAGTCCTGAGTCCTTCCGGAGAGATTATCCTTCTGCGAAGAAAAAATACTAATAGATAAAAAGCACCCGTAAGATATACGAGTGCTTTTTTGGCACTCCCGGTGCGATTTGAACGCATGGCCTGCCGCTTAGGAGGCGGCCGCTCTATCCAGCTGAGCTACGGGAGCATATTTTCGGCAGTCGGCAAACGATCCGGTCTGTAAGCCGGGTTCTGTACGGTTTTCACCGTGACGACCATCTATCTGGGACAGACATTGCTGTCCGCCTCGTGCCATCAGTCGGGAATGCGCCGGGCCGGCGCGTCACCCAGTCGATGTTGCTTCGAATAGAGTTTACAGGGAGCGACAGTCTCCCGCCGCGCCGGTGAGCTCTTACCTCGCCTTTCCACCCTTACCCGAACCGTTGCCGGAACAGGCGGTATATCTCTGTTGCACTTGTCCGAGGGTCACCCCTGGCGGCCGTTAGCCGTTATTCTGCCCTATGAAGCCCGGACTTTCCTCCCCTTGCAGGGCGGCCGTCCGACCGGGTCGTTTGCCGACTGCCGAAATTTTATTATAAACTTTTTACGAATGTTTTTAAATAGTTAATAAAATCCGTGCCAAGTTCGGGATGTTTAACGCCGATTTCAATGATTGCTTCGAGATATCCGAGTTTGTTTCCGATATCGTATCGTTTGCCCGAAAAATCTACTCCGATCATGCCGTCGCGTTTGGCCAGTACCCGCATGGCGTCTGTGAGTTGAATTTCGCCGCCCGCTCCCGGAGGGGTATTATCGAGGACATCAAAGATTGCCGGCGTTAGTACGCATCTGCCTAAAATCGAATAAAGGGACATAATCCGATCGTCGGTCGGTTTTTCGACCATGTCTGAGACTGCAAAAGTTTTTTCACCGAGCGGGGAAACTTCAAGGGAGCAATATTTTTTGATCGCTTCGCGGCTGACTTGCTTAATGCCCGCGACGCCTTTGCCGTATTTCTCGTATGCAGCACATAGTTCGCCGATGGCAGGAGTATCGCCGATAACGACATCGTCTCCGTAGAGTACCGCAAACGGCTCATCGCCGACAAATCCACGCGCACAACTGATCGCATGCCCAAGCCCTTTGGTTTCTTTTTGGCGCACAAAGAAGATATTCGCCATCTTGGCCGTATCCAGCACAGAATTGTATAATTCGGTCTTTTTACCTGCCAGAAGCCGTTCCTCGAGTTCCGGAGAGCGGTCAAAATGATCTTCCATCGCTGCTTTCCCACGGTTGGTAATAATCAAGATATCGGTAATGCCGGCTGCAACCGCTTCTTCGACGATATATTGGATAGAGGGCTTATCGACGATGGTCAGCATCTCTTTCGGAATCGCTTTAGTCGCCGGCAAAACACGGGTCCCGAGACCTGCGGCCGGAATGACGGCTTTTTTAACTTTCAAAAATATCGCTCCTTTAACTGAAAATCAAGCAGATATAGGCTACTGCGGATGAAGCAAAGAAATAGAGTATAACCGGAAATAAAACCGCAAAAGCGTTGACGCCGCCTTTCGCGGAGAACAGATATTCGCGCTGATAACGGTCATAGGAACGCTGCCGGATCATCCTGATGGTTTTTATGGCTTTGTTGTAATAGAGCTTCATACCGAAAAATCCGCAAAAGACCATCGACAGAACATATAAAACCGCCGTGAGCATAATGCAGATGTTTAAAGTAGACATGTTAGCCGTCATAAAATCGTTCAGAATGCGTAATTCTTCGGCTAAATAGGCATTATAATCGGTAATTGTATTGGCAGCCGTCAGCAAAGCATCTGAACTTTTTACAAAGAAAATACCATAAAAGGCTATAATTGGAGATATGACTGCTAATGTAAGTGCAGTTCCGGCGCCAATCACTTTATGATAAAACAACCAGAAGAAAGATGCAAAAAAAGCATAGACGGAAAAAGCATTTTTACCCCGGCTGATTTTCTTGAAACGCTCCATAACGTCTTCGGAATTACTGCCGTAAAAACGTGCCAAATCAGCCCGGCTGATATCATCAACCAATTTCCCGTCATCATTGTAAACGGTATCAAAATCGTTATAGGCATGAGAACCGGGAGGAGGCGGATAATTCGGCACAGTTTTATATTCAGGATTCGGAGCCGTTAACTCATGACCGCAATTGATACAGACACGAAACAATGGGTTATTGCGATAACCACAGAATTCACAGACTAATTGTCCGTTTTCGTCGGAGCTGCTGCGGATGGGTTGAACGCTCGGTGGCTGAGAAAGCGTTGCAAGCTCGTTAACCGTATCAAAATTACCGTTTCGGTGTTCAGACGCAAAAAAGCAGGCATTCGTTTCTTTCCAGCAGCCTCGATGATGAGCCGTTCCGCATTCCGGACAATAGACGATATCGTCTTTATCGGTAAATTCTTTTTTGCAGACGGGACAGATTTTTCCCTGCCAAAAATTCATGTTAACGCCTTTCCGAAAAAATTCGTGACTGGTGCTAAGCCGCAAATCACTTAAAATATATTAACCAAATATTTATGTTTTGTCAAGTAAAGAACCGCAATCGATGAAAGCAAACAAAAGGCGCACATACGGAATTTGCCGTATGTGCGCCTTTGAAACTCGCTTAATAATCCGTACGTTTTTTCTTTCTGACGACCAGGAAGACGATCAATGCGGCCACAAAGACGGCAAGCGCAATTAAAACATACCAGCTCCAGCCTGAGCTCGAGGTCTTTACCGTGTCAAACAGTTCGTTTGTATATTTGGTGGTTTCGGTGGGAAGAGTTTTAAATTCGACACCGCGCTTTAAAACTTCCTGAGAGGGATAGGCAATAGGATTTTCAGCCACTTCCGTGTCCATGAAAGCCTTCGCAGCGCTGATAGGTGTGGAATAACCGAGGTATTCCGTATTTTGTCCGGAAATCTCGGGGTCACACAAAAAATTGATATATTTCTCGGCGGCCGTTTTGTTTAGAGCACCGGTGGGGATGCAGATGGAGTCGACGAAGACGTTAAAACCCTCTTTGGGGAAGCAGAACGCAAGGTCCGGGTTTTCGGCCTGCATGGTTAAAAAGTCGCCGGCATAATAAGGGGCGATCCAGGCCTCTTCGGTCTCCATTTGAGAAAATACCTGATCCATGACATAACTTTGCACCAGTTTCTTTTGCTCAGACAGCTTTGCGGCAGCCTTATCAAGCTCACTTGAGGAGGTCGTGTTAACGTCGATACCGAGCAGCATCTGGGCAATGGCGAACGCGTCGCGGCTGTTGTCAAACATCAGGATTTTACCGCTGTATTGGCTGTTCCATAGTAAATCCCAGCTTGTAACTTCTTCGGTGACGTACTTGCTGTTATAGATCAAACCCACGCAGCCCCAGGTATAAGGCACACTGTATTCATTGGCGGGATCAAATATGCGGTTTTTAAATTCAACATCGATATTAGAATAGTTCGGGATGTTGGAAAAATCAAGCTTTTGCACAAGCCCTTCTTCAATTAGTTTTCCGACCATATAGTCGGAAGGAATGATGACGTCATAACTCGCGCCGCCTGTTTTGAGTTTGGCGTAGAGTGCCTCATTGGAATCATAAGTCGAATAGTTGACTTTGATGCCGGTGCGGCGGGTGAATTCTGCGTTGACATCAAGACCGCCGTCTGTGCCGTCGGAGATGTACTGACCCCAGTTGTAAACGTTGATTTCCTCGCCTGTCAGCGGAACTGCGGCGTCCGTCGCAAAAACGGGCAAAACCATGCCTGCCAGTAAGAACAGAGAAAACACGAGCGCGAAGACCTTTTTCATCTCTCAAACCTCCTGAAATATTTTATTGCATATTTTGTGCAACCGGCGTATCAAGCCGCTGCTTTTTTTTATCGTCATAACTCTGCATGATCGTCATACCTGCCATAACCAAAACAATTGCAAGGAAGATGATAGTAAACAAGGCATAAATTTTCGGGGGAAGGGGCTTTTTGGTGTAGCTGTAGATCTCAATCGGAAGCGTAGTGTAGGACGGGCCGTAGACAAAATAGGAAATGACGAAATCGTCAAGGCTCATCGTAAACGCCATAAGACCGCCGGTGATAATACCAGGTAAAATTTCGGGCAGTATGACTTTGAAGAATGATTGCACCGGAGTGCAGCCGAGGTCGAGCGCCGCCTCGTTGAGATTGGGGTTCAATTGCCGCAGTTTCGGAATCACCGAAAGGATGACATAAGGCAGGTTAAAAGTGATGTGCGCAATCAGCAGCGTGCCGAAGCCCAGAATATTATTGTTGGCGATCATACGTCCCGCAAAGGCGAATAACAACGCTAACGAAATGCCGGTCACGATCTCCGGGTTGGTCATCGGGATGTTAGTCGCGGTCATGATCAGCGATTTCGTGCGTTTTCCCATTTTCTCAATGCCGATGGATGCAGCGGTTCCGAGCACTGTGGCGATGAACGAAGATAAGATTGCGATGATTAGAGAATTGAGCAGCAGTCGAAGTAAGGTGTCATCTTTGAAAAACTCCAGATAATTATAAAAGGTGAAATTCTTGAAAACGGTCATATCTTTCCCGGAATTGAACGATGCCACTACCAATAGTACGATTGGGGCATAGAGCACGATAAAGACAATGACGGTAAAAATCCTGCTGAATCGTTTCATACGAGCGTTACCTCATCATTGTCTGTGAATTTATTCATGATGCCCATGCAGATAAAGACGATGACCATCAGGCAGAGAGACATTGCCGCACCCACGTTGAAGTTATACGATGCTTTGAACTGGCTCTCGATCACATCACCGATCATGGCAGTGCCGGTTCCGCCGAGCTTTTTCGAGATATAAAAGGTGCTTACCGCCGGAACAAAAACCATTGTGACGCCGGAGATGATGCCGGGAATCGAGAGCGGCAGATAAACCTTCGAGAGAACTTGAAACCCGTTGCAGCCGAGGTCTTGAGCGGCCTCGACGAGCGCGGGGTTGATTTTGACCAAAACGCTGTAAAGCGGTAAAATCATATAGGGAAGATAATTATATACCATGCCGAAAACGACTGCCGTCGGGGTGCGCAGCATCGTCACCGGACCGATCCCGAATATTCCGAGTAACTGATTGATGACACCGGTGTCTTCAAGCATTGCGACGAGCGCAAGGGTGCGAAGCAAAAAGCTCGTGCACATCGGCAGCAGCAGAAGCAGTGTCATGATGCGCTGAGCAGCCGGAGATGCATGCGCAATCGCGTAGGCCATTGGATAACCGATCACCAAACAGCATGCGGCAGAAATGATTGCAAGCCAAAGAGAATCGGCAAACGTGGGCAGATATTGCTTTAATCCGGTGATGTTGGAAAAGGTGAATTGGCCGGTTGCGTTGTCTGTGAAGGCGAAATAAAAGACCACGGCGAGAGGTATGATCGTGAACAGCGCCATCCAGAGAATATAGGGCGCCGCAAGCAGCTTAGCCCTCTTCATTCTCTTCCTCCGTACTATCGTTTGCTTCGCTCTCTTCGTCATACTGTTCGCTGAAGGACGAATAATCGCCGAACCTGCCGGAGTAGTCGCTCTTATGCATGATATGTATGGCGTCGGGTTCGATGACGAAAGCGACTTCGGTGCCCATTTCGAGATAATCGGTCGACTGGATCAGCCATTTATAGCCGCTGACGTCGACGATAAATTCATAATGCACACCTTTAAAGGTGACTGATGTGATGGTGCCTTTGATATGTCCTTTTTCAAATGGGATGATGTCGATGTCTTCGGGACGAATGACGACGTCGACCGGAGTATTTGGTTCAAATCCCGAATCCAGACAATCGAATTTGCGCCCGCAGAACTCGACCAGACGATCCTCGAGCATGACGCCGTCGATGATATTTGATTCGCCGATAAAGTCGGCGACAAATGCGTTGATCGGTTCGTTGTAAATATCTTCGGGCGTTCCGATCTGCAGAATCTTCCCATTGTCCATGACTACTACGCGGTCGCTCATCGTGAGCGCTTCTTCCTGGTCATGCGTGACATAGACAAACGTGATGCCGAGCTGCTGTTGAATGCGCTTGAGTTCCGCCTGCATGTCTTTGCGCAGGCGCATATCGAGTGCACCGAGTGGTTCGTCGAGCAGCAGCACGCGGGGGCGGCAGACGAGTGCGCGGGCGATTGCGACGCGCTGCTGCTGGCCGCCGGAGAGCGCACTGCTGTTGCGGCGTTCAAATCCATGCAGATTCACGAGATCGAGCATCGAAAACACCCGTTCTCGGATTTCTTTCTCGGGCAGCTTTTGAAGCCGAAGACCAAAAGCGATATTTTCAAATACATCCAAATGAGGGAACAGGGCGTATTTTTGAAAAACCGTGTTCACATGGCGCTTATATGGAGGAAGATCGGTGATGTCTTTTTCATCAAAATAAACCAAGCCCGAATGCGGCGTCAAAAAACCGCCGATAATTCTCAGCGTAGTGGTTTTTCCGCAGCCGCTCGGGCCTAAAAAAGTTATAAATTCCTTGCTGTTAATGGAGAGATTGATGGATTTCAAAACCTCTTCGCCATCGAAAACCATACTGATATCCGATAGGCGGATAAGTTCTTTTGGCATCTATCATCCCCCAAATCGTTAAAAAATCAGCCCGGCGTTGCCTCGCTTTTTTGTCACAAAGCATCCGCGGACCGTGCAAGTTTTAATATAGCGTTTTCCCAAAAGAATGTCAATATATTTTTCGATTTTTTTCGTGGTTATTTTCGAACTGCTGATTTAACAAGCGGCTTTTGAACTCAGCAATTTGTTGATTGTATGATAATATTTCGAGCAAATGGTTGAATCCATCTGAAAAGTGCTCAATCGTTGCGTGCCGAATTACAAACATTTTCGTTTATCTTTTCTTCTGTTTTTTACTTGACATTTGAGGGATAATTTGGTAAAATTATTGTAACGCGTGGAAAAGCTCTGACTCCGCGTTGTTGCATAAAAAACAGAGCATTTTTGAAAGAGGGAAAAATCATGAAAAAAGTCCTTGTCATTTTGCTTGCGCTTGTCTTTGTTATCGGTATGAGCGCCTGCGCAGTGTCTTCCAAACCGAGCGATGAGACATCGTCCGTTCTGTCTGAGACAGCTTCCGTCACTCAGCCGATCGATTCGACGGTGTCCGAAGTAACATCCAAAGTTTCGTCCGTCGCGTCGGTTGTATCCGAGACATCTGCCGTATCGGAAGTCTCGACTCCGTCCGAGACGTCCGAGCCCACCACGACCGCTGTCGAATATACCGATATCGCAGCTGCTGTTTTGGCTGACTTCAACGCGAAGCGCACCGAACTCGGCAAAGACGCACTGGTCACCAGCGACCGCCTGACCAAAGCCGCCGAGACTTACGCGAAAGCGCTGCTCGACGCATCGGATGATTTCATCAAGGGCACCGATTATCGTACATTGCCCGATGGCTCCGGAGTTACCGCAATCGTCAATTCTGTTGACAGCACCGAAGGCCGTCTGACCGGTCTGAACTACAGTGTCTGGGTCAACGAGATGCCGTCCTCAGGTAATACACTCGAAGCCCTCAAAGCGGTCATGCTCGCCAGCACACAGTTCGCCACTAAAGCTGAATTCGACTTTGCCAAGATCGGCATCACCGCACTGCAGACCGTCATCGATGGTGTCCCGCAGAGAAGCGTCATCGTCATCTTCTACGCTGCATAATTTCATTCTCATGGATACAAAGGGACGGCTTTGAATTTCAAAGCCGTCCCTTTTTGTTGACATTTTACACTGTTTATGATATTATGACCGCATATTCGGTCTTGAAAGGGAGAGTTAAATGTCCTTTTCGCAGCTCCAATTATCGGTGAGTATTTCCGTCGGGGTACAAATGCGGTTGTAGCTGCGTTTATCGCGGGTGCAATCGCTTGTTATGCTTGCACCGACGAGGACGAAATGATCATGATTCCGGTGCAAAAGCGCCGGATTTTTATATGAGAAGATAGAATATAAGTATATCGGGAGGATGTTCATGGCTAAAGAACTTGAAAAAAACTACGATCCGCTTCAGTTTGAAGACAGATTGTATCATACTTGGGAAGAAAAAGGGTATTTTCACGCCGAGCCCGATTCCGAAAAACAGCCCTATACCATTGTGATTCCGCCGCCCAACATCACCGGGCAGCTGCATATGGGACATGCACTTGACAATACCCTGCAGGACATCCTCATCCGCTATAAACGCATGAGCGGTTTCTGTACGCTTTGGCTGCCGGGAACCGACCATGCCTCCATCGCCACCGAGGCCAAGATCGTCGAGGCGATGCGCAAAGAAAGATTGACCAAAGAGAGCATCGGACGTGATAAGTTTTTGGAGCGCGCTTGGGCGTGGAAAAAACAATACGGCGACCGCATCATCGAACAACTCAAAAAGATGGGCTCCTCCTGCGACTGGCAGAGAACCCGCTTCACCATGGACGAGGGTTGTTCCAAAGCCGTAAAAGAGGTCTTTGTCCGCCTGTATAATAAGGGTTTGATTTATCGCGGCGAGCGCATCATCAACTGGTGCCCGCACTGCCTGACCTCGATCTCCGACGCCGAAGTTGAATATGAGGATCAAAAAGGCCATTTTTGGCATCTGCGCTATCCCCTCTCGGATAGCAGCGGCTTTATCGAGCTCGCCACAACCCGTCCCGAAACGATGCTTGGTGATACCGCGGTCGCCGTTCACCCTAAAGACAAACGCTATAAAAAACTGGTTGGAAAGACTGTGATTCTGCCGTTAGTCGGACGCGAAATCCCGATCGTCGCCGACGAATATGTCGATCCGGAATTCGGAACCGGCGCGGTTAAAATCACACCCGCGCACGACCCCAACGACTTCGAGGTCGGCAGACGCCATAACCTGCCGTTAATCAACGTGATGACGCCGGACGCCAAGATCACAGCCGACTATCCGAAATACGCCGGAATGGACCGCTACGAGGCTCGTAAAGCCATTGTGAAAGACCTGGAAGAGCAGGGGTTCCTGATTCGTGTCGAAGATCATGAACATAACGTCGGCACCTGCTATCGCTGCTCCACCACCGTCGAGCCGCGCGCGTCCTTACAGTGGTTTGTCAAGATGGAACCGCTGGCCAAACCCGCCATCGAAGCCGTGAAAAGCGGCGATATCAAGTTTGTCCCCGAGCGCTTTGACAAGACCTATTTCCACTGGATGGAGAACATCCGCGACTGGTGCATCTCCCGTCAGCTCTGGTGGGGTCACCGTATTCCGGCATTTTACTGCGACGAATGCGGTGAGACGGTGGTCACCAAGGATGAAAACCCCGTCTGCCCGAAATGCGGCAAGCCGATGCGTCAGGACCCCGACACTCTCGACACATGGTTTTCCTCCGCGCTCTGGCCGTTTTCGACCCTTGGCTGGCCGGAAAAGACCAAGGACTTGGATTTCTTCTACCCGACCAACACACTCGTGACCGGCTATGACATTATCACCTTCTGGGTCTCGCGCATGATCTTCTCGGGGCTTGAATACATGGGCGAAAAGCCGTTCGATACAGTACTGATCCACGGCCTAGTGCGCGATGCGCAGGGGCGCAAGATGTCCAAATCTCTCGGCAACGGCATTGACCCGCTCGAGATCATCGATAAATACGGCGCAGACGCACTGCGGTTCGCTCTGGCCACCGGCATCGCTCCCGGAAACGATATGCGCTTCTCCGATGAAAAAATCGAAGCCAGCCGCAACTTTTGCAATAAGCTCTGGAACGCGGCGCGCTTTATTTTAATGAACCTGAAAACCGAGATCACACCGGATTCGCTGCCTAAGACCCTTGCCCCCGAAGATAAATGGATTCTGACCCGTTACACCCGAACCGTCCAAGAAGTCAACGAGCTACTCGACCGTTACGAGATCGGAATGGCGCTCGGAAAACTTTATGACTTCATCTGGGACGAGTTTTGCGACTGGTTTATCGAACTCTCAAAAGACCGTTTGTATGCCGGCGGAGAACCCGCTGAAGAAGCCTCGCAGGTGTTATGCTATGTGATGGGCAACACCCTCAAACTGCTGCACCCGTTTTTGCCGTTCATCACCGAGGAGATTTGGCAGGCGCTTCCGCACAATAGCGATACTATCATGCTTGCGTCTTATCCGAGATATGATGGGTCCCTCGATTTCAGCGCGGAAGCCGACATGGTCGAGATGATTATGGCTGCCGTCAAAGCTCTCCGCAACCGCAGAACCGAGATGAATGTCGCACCGTCCCGCAAGGCAGTTGTGCACATCAGCAGTGAGCACATCGGCAAATATCTCAGCTGCAAGCGGTTTTTTGTGCGCCTTGCGAGCTGCAGCGACGTGGTCGAGGGTAAAACCGATGGCATTTCGATTGTCACCGATGACGCCAAGATGACGATTGCAATCGCTGAACTGGTTGACATTGAAGCCGAAAAAGCGCGCTTGAAAAAGGAACTTGAGACCGCCCAAAAGGAACTCGGGCAGATTGAAGCGAAACTCGGAAACAGCGCGTTTGTTGACAGAGCACCGCAAGCGGTCGTCGAGGAACAGCGTCAGCGCCGCGAAAAGCTTCTTTCCCGCATTGAGGTCATTCATAAAACAGAGGAAGAATTGATCTAAATATCCATAATTCATATAATATAACAATTTATGGAAAATTAAAACACCTATATAAACAGAAAAGAAACGACAGCTTTATCAAAGATTTTGTCGTTTCTTTTATGGTGCGGGTAACAGGGGTTGAACCTGCACGGTCTCCCACCGGAACCTAAATCCGGCGCGTCTGCCAATTCCGCCATACCCGCAACGGGGTTATTTTAACATAACTTTGAAAAATCCGCAACCGAAATCTATAGAAGAAGCGGAGATGACTTCTCACCAAAATCTCACTTTACAATCTTACACGATTTTGATATAATCAATATAATATTGATTTTCCATCTGTAGAAAGATGCAAAGATTAAGGAGCATACGCGTTATGAAAAAAATACTTTCCGTTATGTTTGCGATATTGTTTACGGTGACTGCCGCCGCCTGCGGCACTCCGTCGGGAACCTCATCCGCCGCATCGTCGGCACCCGAGATGGTTAAGAGCACTTTGAACGAATTTGACGCCTCGCCGTACGGGATGTACCCGAGCAATCTCGGTGTTGACGGAAACGCGGTCACAGACGGAAACACCATCTATTATTCGAGACTGGATTACTATACGACGGACGTTGCGGAATACCGTCTCTGGAAATATGACTTTACCGCAAAAAAACACAGCCAACTCACCGAATTCAAAACTGATTATCTGAATCTTTACAACGGACGTATCTTTTATATTAACCATAATGACCTTTTCGTTTATTCCATGAAAACCGATGGCAGCGATATTAAGCAGCTGACGCAGGAAACGGTCAATAAACTGCTCGTTTATGAGGGCAAATTATATTGCATGACTGATACGGAGCTCTATACAATTGCTCCTGACGGAACCGGAAAAACTGTAATTTATAATGCAAAATGCACGGATGTCTGGTTTGATGGCGGAGTGACCTATATCGTCGGGCAAGAGAATCAGGTATACACGCTGAATGGCGGTACCGGTGCCCCTATCGAAGGCATTTTCGCCTATTCGATCATTGTTGATAACGGATGGATTTATTATCTCAATGTCAAAGATTCCTCGTATGTTTATAAAGCCCGTACAGACGGCACAGATGCATGCGTAATATACGGCGGCATCTGCGAGAATCTATTGATTGCAGGCGGTATGCTCTATTTTGTGAGTGTCGATATCGGCTACAACATCATTCGAATTGATTGCAACGGAGAAAACAAGGTATTGGTAAATTACGACCGAGCGAGCGGAATCAATGTTATCGGCGATTATATGCTCTATACCGATACGCGCAGCGGAGATATGCGTCTGATGAAAATCGGACAAAATTCCGCAAGCGATTTCCTGTATATGTAATCTGCGGGTAGCTTTAAGAAATCAAGCTCAGCTTATATTATACTGATTGAATGATCAATAAAATATTACCGGAAATTCTTGACTACTTCCGGGAAAGCGAGTAGAAAATGCCGGACCTTGAATCGATCAAACGATTTGACTTGAACAGAGCGCCCAGAAAGCAAATGCCGGTATTGATGCCGTTGATTTGGCTGCTCAGCTTCCCTGATTATTGGAAACACAAGTCAAAAATTATAAAAAAAGGTATGGAGGGACTTAAACCGCCGTATCTGCTGCTCTGCAACCACAACGCCTTTTTGGATTTTAAAATCGCCTCGGTTGCTGTTTTTCCCCACAGAACCAACAATGTGGTCGCCATCGACGGATTTTTGAAACGGGAGTGGCTGCTTCGGGCTGTCGGCTGTATCGGAAAACGTAAATTCACCAATGATGTGTCGCTTGTGCGCAACTTGATTCAGGTGATTAAAAATAAAAACATCGCCGTGATCTATCCTGAAGCGCGTTATTCTCTGTGCGGGACTAATGCGATTTTGCCAAGTTCGCTCGGAAAACTGGTCAAGCTGCTGGGCGTCGATGTTGTGACTTTTATCACTCACGGGCATCACATCGATTCGCCGTTTTGGCATCTCGGGAGCCGAGGCGTTCAAACCGTTGCCGATATGACACGTCTGATCTCAAAAGATGAACTGGCTGATCTCTCAGCCGATGAGATCAACGGTAAAATCGAAAAAGCGTTCTTATATGACGATTTTGCATGGCAGAAAAAAAACGGTATCCGAATTACAAAGCAAGACCGTGCAGAAGGATTACATAAAGTGCTCTATCAATGCCCCCACTGCAAAGCGGAATATCGCATGGATTCCAAGGGCAGCGAATTGTTTTGCAAACATTGCGGTAAGGTCTGGGAAATGACCGAACTCGGCGAGTTGAAAGCAAAAAGCGGCGAGACCGAATTTGCGCATATCCCGGATTGGTACGAATGGGAGCGGACGCAAGTTCGAGCCGAAATTGAAGAGGGCAGGTATTATTTTTGCGATAAAGCCATCGTCCGGTCGCTGCCCAATGCCGAGGGTTACATTGAGATCGGTCTTGCCGACTTCGTACATGATATGAACGGTTTTACGATAAAAGGTGAATATAACGGCAAGCCGTATTCCATGGAAAAAAGCCCGCAATCACTGTATTCCTGCCACATCGAATACGAGTACTTGGGCAAATTCGGAGATTGCGTAGACCTTAATACATTACACGACACTTGGTATTGTTATCCGCAGAGCGAGCACTTCAGCGTTACCAAGATCGCACTGGCGACTGAGGAAATGTATAAATATTATAAAGAAAAAAAACACAGTGCCTAACAGTTCCGTCTGTGCAACCTTAAGTTGACAAACTTGAAAAAACAGAAACACCCGGTTGGTGGAGAAAGCGCTCCTTTCGAGGTATGATGAACATATCAACTGAACGGGAAGTTCCCGTTTATCAAAGGAGACGAAAACAATGAGTTTAGGGACAAACTTACAATACCTCAGAAAAATGCGCAACGCCATGACACAGGAAGATTTGGCAGAAATCATGGGCGTATCGCGCCAGACAGTAGCAAAATGGGAATCAGATGCCGTTTATCCCGAAATCGAAAAATTGATTCGGCTCGGTGAATTCTTTTCGTGCAGCACCGATCAACTGCTCCGTGAGGATATCAATAGCGGAAACGAGGCCTATTCTCCCGTTGGCATTGAGACTGTAAACGCTTTTCGGATGGCTCGATATGCGGTCATCAGCCACGCCCCGGAAAATGATGCAATCGACCATATCCGAAAATGGGCAAAAGACAATGGCATCATGGATTCGCAGATCATCGGGTGGGATTTCCCCTTTGTGTCCCAACAGCAGATCAATGTATTCCATATGCATGGATATGCAGCGGCATGTATCCTGCCCGACGACTTTGTTTCAAAGTGCAAAGATGTCGAGATCGTCGCGCAGGACAAGGCAGAATACGCCGTGATTACTATCACAAAGCCGTTTCGTGACCCGTTTGTTTTGATTCCAAACGCATATAAAACCATTCATTCGTACTTAAAAGTGAACGGAATCAAGCAAAACAAAGATGAAAGGATCCTCTCCTGTTTCGAAAAAGTGTATCAAAAAGACGCAGTTGAATATATGGATATCTTCATCAGCATTGATAACGAATAAATATCTTTTAAAAATTGTATAAATTTTTGAAAAATCGTTGACAAAGGTATTTCGAGTGAATATAATAGAAAAAACCCGAACGATTTTGTGAGGTTTTCAAATGACAGTTTTGTTTTCAACAATCGTAGTTCTTGTAGGCATTATTGGTCTAGTAGTAATTAGACCGATTGAAATTGCATATGAGAATTTGACTGCAAACAGGTAACTGGCCAACAAGTAGTGCTAAAAGGCCCGCAGTGAGATTCACCGCGGGTCTTATATTTTATCAAGAAACGGAGAAAACGTCATGTCTACAGTCCTTGTGAACACCGCCGTCATTATTACCGTTATTATCGCCGTAGTCATTGTACTAGGGCTGATTACTATGACATCGCGGGTTCACCGAAAAGAGGATACTGTAGCACACATTAGATAACCACATGTGTAAAACAGGGCTTCCGGTGAATCAACATCGGAGGCCTTTTTCAATAAAGCAGAAGGAGTGAATGAAGATAATGGAGATGAAAGGCGCAAGAATCGTTATTGAAACCTTGATTGAGCAAGGCGTCGATACCATATTCGGTTATCCGGGCGGTACGGTTGTCAATCTCTATGAGGAGCTTTATCACTGCGGCGATCGTATTCGTCATGTGCTCACAAGTCACGAACAGGGAGCTGCACACGCGGCGGACGGTTATGCGCGCGTAACAGGCAAAGTCGGAGTTGTGCTTGCGACTTCGGGCCCCGGGGCGACCAATCTCGTTACCGGTATTGCAAACGCCTATCTGGATTCGTCGCCGATCGTAGCGATCACCGGCAAAGTGGCGCTTGCGATGATCGGGCAGGACAGCTTTCAGGATGTGGATATCGCCGGAATGACCATGCCCATCACCAAGCACAACTTCCTCGTAGAGCACATCGAAGACCTTGCCGACAACATTCGCGAAGCGTTTGTCATCGCTAAGTCGGGCCGTCCGGGACCGGTGCTTGTGGACGTTCCGAAGGACATCCAACTCGCCAAATACGATTTTGAACCTCAAAGTCCGGTTTCGGTCTTGCCCAATAAATTGCCTTATGAAAAAGAATTGATGCAAGCGGCGGTATTGATTGAGACCGCGAAGCGCCCCTGCATCTACATGGGCGGCGGCGTGGTGATCTCGGGCGCGTCAAAAGAGCTGACGGAATTTGCCGGACGCATCGACGCGCCGATCGCCTCCAGCATGATGGGACTCTCGGCACTCTCCCGCAGCAATCCGCGCTTTTTAGGCATGATCGGCATGCACGGCAATTACGCTGCGACCAAAGCCATCGCCGAAGCGGACCTGATTATCGCAATCGGCACCAGGTTTAGCGATCGGACGACTGGAAACAAAGAGAAGTTTGCGAAGAAGGCAAAAATTCTGCATTTCGATATCGATCCCGCCGAGATCGGTAAAAACATCCGGATCACCGCCAGCGTGACCGGTGATATCAAAGATATTTTAACCGCTTTACTCACGCGGCTGGCTCCATTTGAACATCCTGACTGGCGAAAACTTGTACAAAAGTTCAAAGATGATGAAAAGCGACTATGTAAATATCCGGTAGACCGACTGCACCCCTACGCGGTGATTTCGAAACTGCAGGCCTTAGCCGATGACGATACGGCGATTGTGACCGATGTCGGACAGCATCAGATGTGGACGGCACAGCGATACGAATTCGCCAAACCCCGCAATTTTGTCACCTCGGGCGGACTCGGCGCAATGGGTTTCGGAATGGGCGCTTCTATCGGAGCTTGTTTCGGGAAAAATAAAAAGAAAACGGTTTTAATCACCGGAGACGGCAGTTTCCACATGAACCTCAACGAACTCGCCACCGCAGTCACGCACAACCTACCGATTGTCATCGTGATTATGAATAACGGTGTTTTGGGAATGGTCAGGCAGTGGCAGACATTTTTTTACGACGGTCATTATTCAGAGACCACCCTTGAGCGCAAAACCGATTTTGTGAAATTGGCCGAAGCGTTCGGCGCAAAGGGAATGCGGATATCCCGTTTGGATGAGATGGATTCGGTGCTTGTAGAAGCTTATTCATTTGACAGTCCGGTCGTCGTGGACTGCATGATCGACATGGACGAGATGGTTTTCCCGATGATACCGCCCGGTGGTTCGGTCGATAACATCATCTTGAATTAAGAAAGGGATAAGAGTATGAAATCGGAAAAGTTCGTGATCGGTGTTTTGGTGTCAAACCATTTCGGCGTTTTGACGCGAGTGGCAGGCTTGTTTGCGCGGCGCGGTTTTAACATCGATTCGCTGACCGTCGGCGAGACCGAAGATCCCGCCGTCTCCCGCATGACCATCGCTGTCACGGGCGACGATTATGTTCAGGATCAAATGGTCAAACAGCTCGAAAAACTGCACGATGTCAAAAAGATCGCGGTGATGGAGCCGGAAGAGACAGTCACCAGAGAGTTGGTACTTTTAAAAGTCAAATCGGACGAAACCAACAGAGCGGCCATCATCGAAGCAGCCAATGTCTATCGCGCAAAAGTCATTGATCTCTCGCCAGAATCGATTAGCATTGAGATTACGGGAGAGCAGACAAAACTGGACGGTTTTATCAAATACATGCGTCAGTACGGAGTCTTGGAACTCTGCCGCACCGGCGTCACAGCACTCGGACGCGGCGAGGTAACCCTGACAATCAGCAAATAATTCAATTAAAACATAAAGGAGAAATGAAACATGGCAACGATCTATTACGAAAAAGACTGCAATTTAAAAGCACTCGACAGAAAGATCGTAGCGGTTATCGGCTACGGCAGCCAAGGGCACGCCCATGCACTCAATCTGCGCGACAGCGGCGTCAAAGTCGTCGTCGGCCTTTATGAAGGCGCACCCTCCGCACAGCGCGCCCGCGAAGCCGGACTCGAAGTTAAACTGACTGCCGACGCGGTCAAAGCTGCCGACATTATCATGATTCTCGTCAACGACGAAAAACAGGCTGCGCTTTATAAAAATGATATCGAACCCAACCTGACGGCGGGCAAGACCTTAGCTTTTGCTCACGGTTTCAACATCCACTACGGCCAGATCGTGCCGCCCAAGGGCGTCGACGTCATCATGGTCGCGCCTAAAGGCCCCGGCCATACCGTCCGCAGCCAGTATGTCGAGGGAAAAGGCGTGCCCGATCTCGTTGCTGTTTATCAGGACGTAAGCGGAAAAGCGCTTGAGACCGCGCTGGCTTACGCGCAAGGCATCGGCGGCGCAAGAGCCGGTATTTTGCAGACAACTTTCAAAGAAGAGACCGAGACCGATCTGTTCGGCGAACAAGCGGTGTTGTGCGGCGGCGTTTCTGCCCTGATGAAAGCGGGTTTCGAGACCTTGGTTGCAGCCGGATACCAACCCGAGAGCGCCTATTTCGAATGCGTACACGAGATGAAGCTGATTATCGATCTGGTTGTCTCAGGCGGTCTTTCGTTCATGCGTTACTCGATCAGCGACACCGCCGAATATGGCGATTACAGCGTCGGAAAGCGCATCATCACCGATGAGACAAAGAAAGAGATGAAAAAAGTACTCACCGAAATTCAAGATGGCACCTTTGCGCGCAACTGGATTTTGGAGAATCAAGCCGGAAGACCGTCTTTTAACGCCCTGCGTCGCATGGAGAGCGAGCATCAAGTCGAGAGCGTCGGCAAAGAACTCCGCCAAAAGATGTCTTGGCAAGCTAAAAAATAATTTTTTAGCAATAAAAATAGATTTAGTGATTATAAAAAACAGATTTTACCCTTTCTTTGAAAGGAAATTATCATGAGAAGTGATTGTATTAAAACCGGCGTGGAACGCGCACCCCACCGCAGTTTGTTCAAGGCAATGGGCTATACTGACAATCAAATTAAAAAGCCGCTGATCGGCATCGTCAATTCATTCAACGAGATCATCCCCGGGCATATCCACCTCAACCAGATCGCCCGTGCGGTCAAAGACGGCGTTTTGGCGGCGGGCGGAACGCCGATGGAGTTCAACGTGATCGGCGTCTGCGATGGCCTTGCGATGGGTCATACGGGTATGAAATATTCGCTTGCTTCGCGTGAACTGATTGCGGACAGCGTCGAGTGCATGGCGATGGCGCACGGTTTTGACGGACTGGTTTTCGTCCCGAACTGTGACAAAATTGTCCCCGGCATGCTGATGGCGGCGGCGCGGCTGAATCTGCCCTCGATCTTTGTCTCGGGCGGCCCGATGTTGTCGCTGGACGGCAAAGATTTAAATAGTGTCTTTGAAGCGGTCGGTGCGTATAAAGCGGGTCTGACCAACGACGAAAACCTGCATGACCTCGAAGAAAGCGCCTGTCCCGGCTGCGGTTCCTGTTCGGGCATGTTCACGGCCAACTCGATGAACTGCCTCACCGAAGCGCTCGGAATGGGATTGCCCGGCAACGGCACGATTCCGGCGGTTTTTGCTGCGCGCATCCGGCTCGCAAAAACAGCGGGCGAACAAATCATGGAGCTGGCAGCAAAACAGACAACAGCACGCCAAATCATGACCGAAAAAGCGTTTCAAAATGCGCTCACCGTCGATATGGCGCTCGGCTGCTCGACCAACTCGGTGCTGCACCTGACCGCCATCGCGCACGAAGCCGGTGTGAAAATCGACCTGCGTAAAATCAACGCCGTAAGCGAAAAGACCCCGAACCTGTGCCGCCTTGCTCCTGCAGGCCCGCACCATATGCAGGATTTGAATGCGGCGGGCGGTGTCCACGCCATCATGGCGGAACTGGCCTCTGCAGGATTCATCGATACATCACTTCCGACCGTAACCGGCAAAACGGTAGGTGAAAACCTCGCCGGGAAACGAGCCGACGGAACCGTTATCAAGAGCATTAAAGAACCGTATTCTCAAAGCGGCGGTCTTGCGATTCTGTTCGGATCGCTTGCACCGAACGGCGGAGTGGTCAAACGCAGCGCGGTTGCTCCGGAAATGTTATGTCATAAAGGCCCCGCGCGGGTTTTTGACTGCGAAGACGAGGCCATCGCGGCGATATACGGTGGGAAAATCAAACCCGGTGATGTGGTTGTCATCCGATACGAAGGGCCTTCCGGCGGTCCCGGCATGCGTGAAATGCTCTCGCCAACCTCCGCCATCGTCGGTATGGGGCTCGATAAGACCGTCGCACTGATCACCGACGGGCGCTTTTCAGGCGCAACACGCGGCGCGGCCATCGGGCATGTGTCTCCGGAAGCCGCAGCGGGCGGGCCTATTGCCTATGTACGAGAAAATGATATAATCAATATCGACATTCCGCGACATACCTTATCTTTTGAAGTCTCGGAGGTCGAACTGGAAACGCGCAAAAAGAACATGCAGCTCAAACTATCCGCCGAACTGAACGGCTATCTCAAGCGTTATGCGCGCATGGTGGCTTCAGCGGACAAAGGCGCGGTGATCGAATGAAAGAATCGGAAACTATACCTGTAATTAATATAAATCGAAATATAATAAAAAGGAGGGCCATGTCATGAGAAAAATTATGATTTTCGACACCACGCTGCGTGACGGCGAACAGTCGCCCGGCTGCAGCATGAATCTCGAAGAAAAATTGGAGGTGGCCCGCCAGCTAGAGCGACTGAAAGTCGATATCATCGAAGCGGGATTTGCAATCTCCTCACCCGGCGATTTCGAGTCGGTAAAACGCATCAGCGAAACGGTTAAAGACTGTCAAATTGCCTCACTCTCCCGTGCATTGACAAAGGATATCGATGCGGCTTGGGGCGCGGTCAAAGGCGCTGTCTCGCCGATGATTCATACGTTTATTTCCACCTCACCGGTGCACATGCAATATAAATTGCGTATGGAGCCGGAAAAAGTACTCGAACAAGCCGTCGCAACGGTCAAGTACGCCAAAAAGCATTGCGGCGAAGTCGAATTTTCGGCGGAGGATGCCATGCGCAGCGAACCGGCCTTTTTAGCTAAAGTAGTTTCTGCAGTGGCAGCGGCAGGTGCAACGGTAGTCAACATTCCCGACACAGTCGGTTTTACGACTCCCGAAGAAATGGCCGCGATGATCCGCTATCTGTTCGAAAATGCCATGGGTATTGAAAAAGTGCGCTTTTCGACCCACTGCCACAACGATCTCGGAATGGCGGTTGCCAATTCGCTGGCTGCGGTCGGCGCAGGTGCGTCGCAGATTGAATGCACGGTCAACGGACTCGGCGAGCGCGCGGGCAACACGGCGCTCGAGGAAGTAGTCATGGCGCTGCACACCAGAGGTCAGACCATGGACTGCGAATGCCGCATCGATACAACCCAAATTTACCGTACCAGCCGTTTGGTTTATAACATCATCGGACAGACCGCCCCAATCAATAAGGCGATTGTCGGCGCGAACGCGTTTGCGCATGAATCCGGTATCCACCAACATGGTGTGATGGCCGAGCGCACAACCTACGAGATCATGACGCCCGAATCCATCGGTTTGCCCAAAAACAAAATGATACTCGGCAAACACTCGGGCAAGCATGCGCTCGAAGACCGCCTTTCCGAACTGGGTTATCGGTTCAGCAAAGAAGAGCTTGAGGGTTATTTCGAGACATTCAAAGAACTCTGCGACAAGAAAAAGGAAATCACCGATCTCGACCTCGAAGCGATTGTGACAAACGGACTGTCACAGCATGCAGGAGCATATCAGCTCGAACGCTACGATGTTCACTCTTGCAACTATGCCACTGCAAACTGCGTCGTACGACTGCTTTACAATGGTCAGAGCATCGAGGAAGTCGCACTTGGAAACGGCCCGATCGACGCCGCTTACAACGCCATCAACAAAATCGTCAAGCGCGACGATTATTCACTGGTCAACTACGAGATTCACTCGGTAACCGATGGCCGCGACGCACTCGGTGAAGTTGTGGTAAAATTAAAATACGGCGACAGAACCGTGACAGGCAGGGGACTTTCGACCGATATTCTTGAGTCGAGTTTGCTCGCCTATGTCAACGGGGTTAACAAAATTTTAGACTTGGGGTGAAAAATAAGTGAGAAACGTTGAAATTTTCGATTCAACGCTGCGCGACGGCGCACAGGGCGAGGGTATCTCGTTTTCGGTGCAGGACAAATTGAACATCGTCAAAGCGCTCGACGATTTCGGCGTTGATTACATCGAGGCGGGCAATCCGTTTTCGAATCCCAAGGACACGGCGTTTTTCGAGCAGGTACGAGGCTTGCGGCTAAAAAACGCCAAGCTCTGTGCATTCGGCAGCACTTGCCGTAAAGGTGTGGGCCCCTGTGACGACGAAAACGTGGCGGCTCTACTTAAAGCCGATACCGAGACGGTGACCGTTTTCGGCAAGGCATGGGATCTACATGTAACCGAAATATTACGTGTGACATTGGATGAAAACTTTGACATCGTCGAAAGCACCGTTCGTTTTTTAAAACAAAACAATCGCGAGGTCATCTTTGACGCCGAGCACTTTTTTGATGGATACGCCGCAAACCCCGATTACGCGCTCGAGGTGTTGAAAGCCGCAAAGCGCGGCGGTGCGGACTTGTTGTGCCTGTGTGACACCAACGGCGGTACCGCTCCGCTCGCTCTCTATGACGTCGTAAAACGCGTCTGCGGGGCTTTTGCAGACATGCACGTCGCAATACATTGTCACAACGATTCGGGCTGTGCGGTCGCAAATTCGCTGCTTGCGGTCGAAGCGGGGGCAATGCAAGTGCAGGGAACTTTTATCGGTTTCGGCGAGCGGTGCGGCAACGCCGATCTCTCCGCCGTAATTGCAAACCTGAAATTAAAACGCGGCTATGAAATGCCGAATATAAAAATCGAATCACTCAGCGAAACCGCCATCCGAATCGCCGAAATCGCCAATCTCAACATTCCGGGCGATAAGCCGTTTATCGGAAAAAGCGCGTTTGCGCACAAGGGCGGCATGCACATCGACGGCGTCAGCAAGCTCTCGATATCATTTGAACACATCGATCCGGCGCTTGTCGGCAACCGGCGGCGGTTTTTGACCTCCGAGGTCTCGGGGCGCACGACGGTACTCGAAAAAGCCGCGAGACTCGCGCCCGAGCTCAAAAAGGACTCACCCGAGACCGCGCAGATCGTTGAAAAGCTCAAAGAACTTGAAAGCAACGGCTACCAATTCGAGGCCGCCGATGCAAGTTTCGAACTATTGATTTTAAAACTATTGGGGCGTTATCAGCCATATTTTTCGCTGATTCAATATAAGACTACGGGCGACTATCCGGTTTCGGAAGGTGCGACTTCAGCATATGCGATGATCCAGATTCGAGTGGACGGCAAGACCGAGACCGCCGCTTCTACCGGAAACGGCCCGGTCAACGCGCTCGACCTTGCTCTGCGCAAAGCGCTTTCGGTGTTTTATCCGCAGCTTGCAAAAGTCCATTTGACCGACTATAAAGTGCGCGTACTCGGCGATCGGGACGCCACTGCGGCCAAGGTGCGCGTTTTAATCGAGTCCTCGGACGGCGAACAAGTCTGGACGACGGTCGGCGTCGCAACCGATATTATTGAAGCCAGCTGGATTGCACTGGTCGATTCGCTCGAATATAAACTGATAAATGGTTAGGGGAGAACTATCATGCCAATGACGCTCTCGCAAAAAATATTGGCCGTGCACTGCGGCATGGATAAGGTAGAGGCCGGGCAGTTGATTTTAGCCGATGTCGACCTTGTGCTCGGCAACGACATCACCGCGCCGGTCGCGATCAACGAATTTTCAAAGCTCAACAAAAACTGCGTGTTTGATTGTGATAAAGTAGCGCTGGTCATGGATCATTTTGCGCCGAATAAAGATATTAAGGCAGCTGAACAGTGCAAATATGTGCGCGAATTCGCGAGTAATATGAACGTGAAAAACTTTTTCGATGTCGGCCAGATGGGCGTGGAACACGCGCTTCTGCCGGAAAAAGGCCTCGTCGTCGCGGGTGATCTCGTGGTCGGTGCCGATTCTCATACCTGCACCTACGGGGCGCTCGGCGCGTTTTCGACCGGCATCGGTTCGACCGATATGGCTTGCGCGATGGCGACCGGAAAGCTTTGGTTCAAGGTGCCGTCGGCAGTCAAATTTATCTTAAAAAACAGGCCCGCAAAATGGGTTTCGGGCAAAGATATCATTCTGCACATCATCGGCAAAATCGGCGTGGACGGCGCATTGTATAAATCCATGGAGTTCACCGGCGACGGCATTTCGCATATCTCGGTCTTTGGACGGCTGACCATGGCGAACATGGCCATCGAAGCCGGAGCCAAAAACGGCGTATTCGAAGCCGACGATAAAACGCTCTCCTACATCAAAGCACACAGCAGCCGCAAACCCGTCGTTTACAAGGCCGATTCTGACGCCGAATATGATGCGGTTTATGAAATCGATCTCTCCAAACTGCGCCCGACCGTGGCGTTTCCGCATCTGCCGGAGAACACCCGAGCAATCGACGACGTGGGCGATGTGAGGATCGATCAGGCTGTGATCGGCTCCTGCACCAACGGACAGTTGGAAGACCTTGCCGTTGCTTCTGAAATTTTAGAGGGCAAAAAGGTTGCGAAGGGCGTTCGCTGCATCGTGATTCCCGCCACCCAGCGCATTTACCTCGAGGCCATGGAGAAGGGCTATTTAAAAACGTTTATCGACGCGGGCTGTGCGGTCTCAACCCCGACCTGCGGACCGTGTTTGGGCGGTCATATGGGCATTCTGGCAAAGGGTGAGCGCGCCGTTTCGACCACCAACCGCAATTTCGTCGGACGCATGGGACATCCCGAGTCCGAGGTCTATCTCGCGAGTCCGGCGGTTGCCGCGGCAAGCGCGGTAATGGGCAAACTGGCTTCTCCCGAATTATTGGAGGGTTAAAAATGAAAGCGCACGGAAAAATCCTCAAATATGGCAACAATGTTGATACCGACGTCATCATCCCCGCGCGCTATCTAAATTCTTCCGATCCCAAAGAACTTGCCTCCCATTGTATGGAGGATCTCGACGCGACTTTTATCAAACGCGTCAGGGCGGGGGACATCATTGTCAGCGGACGCAATTTCGGCTGCGGTTCCTCGCGCGAACACGCGCCGCTGGCTATCAAGACCTCGGGCATTGCTTGTGTAGTCGCCGAATCGTTTGCGCGCATTTTCTATCGCAATTCCATCAACATCGGCCTGCCGATCATCGAGTGCCCTGAGGCCGCCAAAGCTATCGCCGAGGGCGACGAAGTCGGTATTGATTTTGACAGCGGAATCATTACCGACCTGACTACCGGAAAAACCTATACTGCGCAGCCGTTCCCGAAGTTCATCCAATCAATCATTGAAGCCGGTGGCTTAATTAACGCCATTGAGAAGAATTTAATCGGGGGTCGTACATGAATTATAATATCGCGCTCGTTAAAGGCGACGGCATCGGCCCCGAAATTGTCGATTGCGCCGCCAAAGTGCTGGACTCTGTCGGTGCGAAATACGGCCATAACTTTAATTATATCGAATTGCCCGCAGGCGGCAATGCCATCGACCGATTTGGTATTCCGTTGCCCGAAGAAACCATTAAGGGCTGTTTGGCCTCCGACAGCGTTTTGCTCGGTGCGGTCGGCGGTCCAAAGTGGGATACCTTGCCCGGGCATCTGCGTCCTGAACGCGCGCTGCTTGGCATCCGCGCCGCCATGGGTTTATACGCCAACATCCGCCCGGCCAAATTGTTTGAATCTCTCAAAGCCGCAAGTCCTCTGCGCCTGGACATCGTGGAAAAGGGCTTCGACCTCGTTTTTGTACGCGAACTTACCGGCGGCATGTATTTTGGTCAAAGCGGCAGACGAGAGGGCAAATTCGGCCCCGAGGCCTTTGACACTGAATGTTACGGTGTGGAGGAGATTAAACGGATTGGACGCGTGGCGTTTGATCTCGCGGCAAAGCGCAGCAAAAAGGTCACGAGCGTGGATAAGGCCAATGTCTTGGAGAGCTCCCGTATGTGGCGCGAGACCATGCACAAGCTCGCCGCAGAACACCCGGACATCGAATATTCGGATATGCTCGTCGACAATGCGGCCATGCAGCTGGTGCGCAACCCCGGTCAATTTGACGTTGTGGTCACCTCGAATATGTTCGGCGACATTCTTTCGGACGAGGCCTCGGTACTGACCGGTTCCATCGGTCTTCTGCCGTCGGCTTCTTTAGGCGACGGCACACGCGGCTTATATGAGCCGATTCACGGTTCCGCGCCCGACATCGCGGGCACCGGAAAAGCCAATCCGATTGCAACAATCTTGTCTGCCGCCATGATGCTGCGATATTCGTTCAGTTTGCAAAAAGAGGCAGATGCGATCGAAAATGCGGTCTTACAGGTGCTCGCCGCCGGTTATCGCACAGCCGATATCATCGGCACATCCGATACCGACCCCCTGAACACCGTCCAAATGACCGAAATAATCATCGGATTGTTATAAACAGAAATTATAAATCGGGGCGGATCATATCAGTCCGTCGATACCTTTATGCGTTTATAACGGGCGATTACAACGGGCCGTGCCCGTATCGTCCCTACATTGCGAAAAGCAAAACATCATGTAAAGCATATAAGCTTTACATGATGTATATCACGGTCTTTATGATATAATTTTATAAATCAACGGAATTGGTTTAGGCGATGTGTCCCCATATTGAAACGCCGATAAAAATGCGGTTTTGGCAGATTCGAATTTAGCTTCGTCACTTGCATATAACACCGCAAGCGGTTCACTTCTTTGTACCTTGTCATTCGTCTTTTTCAGCATGGTTAAACCCGCGCAGGGGTCGATTTGATCTTCAAGCACCGCTCGTCCCGCGCCGAGCAGCATCGCGGCTTCGCCAATCAATTTGGTATCGGTCTTGCGGATATATCCATCTATCTCAGCGGTTACGGTCTGCTGATATTTCGCCTTCGGCATCTTATCGGTATCTAAAATCCAACTCGAATCACCGCCTTGTAACCGTACAGTATCGGCCAGCTTCTGTAAAGCAGAACCGCTTTCTATGGATTTTCGAATGGCGTTGTCGGCTTCTGTGTCGGAGTATCCCGCATGATGCAGCATCTGTTTGACCAATGTATGGCAGACCTCGCGCAGGTCGCTGTCTCCGCCGCCTTTTAACATCTCCACCGCCTCGGCGACTTCCAACAGATTGCCCACATTGTGCCCGAGCGGTGTGTCCATATCGGTGATTACCGCACTGACTTTTTTCCCTGCGGCGGTTCCTATCCCGACCATCAGTTTTGCCAACTCCTCGGCTTTTTTGCGGGTTGACATAAAAGAGCCGCTGCCGTATTTTACGTCGAGGATGATGATGTCCGCACCGCCCGCCAGTTTTTTACTCATGATGCTCGAGGCAATCAGCGGCATGCAGTCCACAGTCCCGGTGACATCGCGTAAAGCATACAGATGCTTGTCGGCGGGGACAAGGCCTTTGGATTGACCGATCACGCACATACCGTTTTGGTTGACGATCTCGGCGAATTTTTCAGAAGAAATGGATGTGGAAAGCCCCTTGATCGATTCAAGTTTATCAATCGTGCCGCCGGTATGCCCGAGCCCGCGCCCGGACATCTTGGCAATCTTCAATCCGCAGCTTGCCGCAATCGGCGCGACAATCAGCGTGGTTTTGTCACCAACGCCTCCGGTGCTGTGCTTATCGACTTTAACGCCTTTTATGGCGGAGAGATCGGCGACCGCGCCCGAATCGCGCATGGCCAGTGTAAACTGCGCCGTCTCTTGATCGGTCATGCCTTTAAACCAGACGGCCATCAGCCAGGCGGCGAGCTGATAATCGGGAATTGATCTGTCACCCGCGCCGTTTGCAATATAGGCAAGTTCCTGTTTGGTCAGCCGATTGCCGTATTTTTTCTTTTCGATAATATCGATCATTCTCATAAAATATCTCCTGAATTTTTATGCTGAGTGCAGAACTCTTTCATTCACTCATATCTTCCGCTTTGCGTGGTATATAATACCACAATCTGCGATAAAACGCAAATACAGTGAAGCCGCTTAAAAAATCAAACTGTAGGATTACAATTGATGTGTTACAAAGTAAGGGAAGGAAAAAGGTAGCGAAC
>DAOPZJ010000011.1 GCA_035353335.1 Oscillospiraceae bacterium
GGAGACCCTTGACACGTCTTTTCATTTCACAAGCAGCTTTATTCGTAAAAGTTACACATAAAATATTACGCGGAGGTATCCCTGCTTCACCGACGAGATAAGAATATCGATGTGTCAGAGCCTTCGTTTTTCCTGATCCTGCACCGGCAATAACACGGACATAACCGTCTATTGATGTTATTGCCTCTATTTGTTTTTGGTTTAAGTCATTTTGAATAGAGTTAAGCATAAAGTATGTTCCTTTTTTAGATGGCTCCGTTGAATGAAAAAGTCATTGTAGAATAAGGCCCCTTAAAAGATAGTATAAATCGAGCGGTGTCCCATAAAAGGGTCTCGGCGTTATTTGTTCTTTCCGTATGTTTTCTTGGCCTCTTCCTTACAGGCCAGATAGGCCTTCATAACCGCCTGGAAGTAGGCGTCTTTGGCCTCATCGCTGATATCGCCGCCGGCAAATAAGGCGGTGTTCCTTTCCATGAGATAAGAAATTTCCTTTGCGGCTTTGTTGTCAAGCCGTTCTCTGGCCTCTTCGACATAGGGCTGTTCCTGTAATCCGAATAGCGGATCATAGATATCGTCCCGTCTCAGATATTCAGCGGAAACCTGCAGTTGCTCAGCCAGCTTTCGCAGATAGTAATAGCGAGGTGTTTTTTCCCCGATTTCATAAGCCGCAATGGAGCGTTTAGAAACTCCCACCTGATCGGCGAGTTCCTGCTGTGTAATGCGGAGCGCCATTCTGGCTTCCCTGACCTTATCTGCGAAGCTCTTCATATCTTGCATCCTTTCCGGTTCATCGTTCATGCACTATGTACATTTTTCCTGTTGACAACGGTTCATCTTTTAGCATAGAATATTGGTGAACCAGTTGAACATATGTTTATTATATGTTCATCAGATGAATTTGTCAACAGTTAAATTGAACCGGGTGATCAATACGGAGCGGGTAATCCTGCACAGCGATTTGAACAGCTTTTATGCCTCGGTGGAGATCATGCTGAATCCCCGCCTGAGAGGAAAGGCCATCGCGGTGTGCGGTTCCACCGAAGACCGGCACGGAATTGTTTTGGCAAAATCGGAGCTTGCGAAAAAAGCCGGCGTCAAGACCGGCATGGTGAACTGGGAAGCCAGAGCGGTATGCAAAGACCTTTTGGTCGTGCCTCCCCAATATGAGCAGTATCTGAAATATTCGAAGCTGACGCGGGCCATCTATAATCGGTATACCGATTTGATCGAGCCGTTCGGCATGGACGAGTGCTGGCTGGACGTCACGGGCAGCAGAGAAATCCGCGGCGACGGCATGGCGATCGCAGAAGAAATCCGAAGGACGGTTCGCGAAGAACTGGGCCTGACCGTCAGCATCGGGATATCCTTTAACAAGATATTCGCGAAACTCGGCTCGGATATGAAAAAGCCGGATGCGATCACCCGCATTACCGAAAACGATTTCAGAAAGAAAGTGTGGCCGCTTGCGGCAAGCGAACTCATCTACTGCGGACACGCCACGACCGCGAAACTCGCGAAGTATGCCATTTACACCATCGGGGACCTGGCGCTTGCCGACCCGGAGTTTTTAAAGCGGCTGCTCGGCATCAACGGAATTGCGCTTTGGCATTACGCCAACGGCACCGACCGCTCGAGAATCATGCACAGGGACTTTGTCTCTCCGGTCAAGTCCATCGGGCACGGAATTACATGCGTCTGCGATCTTGATACCGATGAGGATGTTTGGAGAGTCATTTTGGAACTGTCACAGGATATCGGCCATCGGCTCCGGGTGCATGAGCTGTCGGCGAAAGGGGTACAGGTTTTTGTCCGGGGAAATGATCTGCTCGGATGCCAGTTCCAGTGCAAACTGCCTTTCAAAACACAGCTCCCGTCCGAGATTGCCGCCGGCGCTCTGCGGGTTTTTAAAGAAAATTATCCATGGACGTCAAAGGTTCGTGCGGTCACGGTACGCGCCATCAACCTTGTATCAAAAGACGAATCCGAACAGCTTTCCTTTTTTTGTGATACCGCCAAAATCGACAAGCGCGAACGACTGGAAGACGCCGTGGAAAGCATCCGCGGCCGTTTCGGAAAAAAGGCGCTCACTTATGCGGTACTTTTAGGAGATAAAAAAATGCCGGACGACGGCAGACATCTTGCGAAAATGCCGGGATTGATGTATCAGTGAAAAAGATACGGATCCGATTCACTTCTCCGCGGAAATCCGGTACTGAAATTTTACGCAAAGGTTCGGATTTGCTTATTATCAAACATGGTATTTTTAAATAGACGAAAATTTAATAAGGATTACTGTAGAAAAATATCCAGACGATAATTTCGATAATCAAAAAGACGATTGATGTTATTGCTAATGATTTGGTTCTTTTAATAAACCCGAAGACAATACCGGAAATGAAAACCAGCGCAAGGATTACACCCAATAACATTCATGCGCGTTCTTCAGAGTGTATTTTATGATTATATCATATGCCCCTTTCAAGCTAAATCGCCGTAATAATAAATTTATCATATCGGGGTTTTATCTTCGCTCATATTGATTTCCTGTCATTGTAAGAGCTGGAGCTGCTGATAAGGTGAAGGTAATATTATCGGGAAAAACGGAATACGGCGTATTTTTGTGATTTAAAGTTATCGCCGCCTTGACATATTTTAAGAGGTTTAATACAATCATCATATCGAATGAATCATTCGGGCATTCGAATCTGTCTTTCTGTCTGCAAATAATAAAATTGAGGACGAATCAAACCAATGATTGAAATTGACGTCATTTCGGGCTTCTTGGGCGCGGGAAAAACCACGTTTATCAACCGGTTTTGCAAAGCCCTTCAAAATTTTGGCGAGACCGCCGTGATCATCGAAAATGAATACGGCGATGAAAGCATCGACGGCAAACTGCTCGCCGGCACAAAAAACGATGTTTTCGATTTGTCTCAGGGGTGTATCTGCTGCACCCTGAAAGATGAGCTTGCGGATACGCTTCTGCGGATCGCGGAGCAGCTGAAACCGGACCGAGTCATCATCGAGCCGTCCGGGGTTTTTCTTCTGTCCGAAATTTTCAATGTTTTCAAAAACCCCGAAATCGCGAAGCAATACGAAATATCCTCGCTCATCACCCTTGCCGACGCGCCGCTGTTTTTAAAATACAAGGGCAAATACGGCATTTATATGGAAAACCAAATCAAGTACAGCACGCAGGTTTTATTGACAAAACAAAGAGACCTGTCAAAAGAGCAAATCGGTCAAATCGTTGATGAGATTAAAATCATCAAACCCGATGCGGCTGTTTGCCTTGACAGCATGTTTGACCTCGGCGACGAACAGCTCATGGAACTCACGCAAAACAACCCCGTGGTTTATCCGGGCGAAATTGAAAAATCCAAACACGCCGCGTTAAAAAGCGTGACGCTGTATCCCAAAAAGCTCTATGAAGCCAAAGAGCTTGAAAAAATCATGAATGATCTGAAAAACGGCGTTTACGGCGATATCTGCCGTTTGAAGGGGTTTGTCAAAAACAAAACCGGCGCGGCCCGTTATAACCTGCAGTATGCCGGCGGCAACCATACCGTCTCCTTGACGCCCAAACAGTTTAAACCGATGATTGTTGTCATCGGAGAGCGGATCAATAAGGTAAAATTAGCGGAGATATTCGATTAGAAACAGACGGCGGAAGGGGCGATTGGCATAGGAATCTATCTGGACAACAGCGCGACGAGTTTTCCGAAACCCGAATGCGTCTATACCGCCGTGAACGACTTTATGAGAAACAACGGTGCGAACGCGGGCAGGGGCAATTATGCCCTTGCGCGGGATGCCGAAGAACTGATTTATCAAACGCGCAAGTCCGCCGCAAAGCTGTTGGGCGCGAAAAAAGCGTCCAATATCGTGTTTACCGGCAATGTGACGGAAGCTCTTAACATGATCTTGAAGGGCTTTTTGAATGACGGCGATGAAGTTCTCACTTCAAGCATTGAACATAACGCCATGTGGCGGCCTTTGAACTATTTGCAGCGTGATAAAAACGTAAAAATCCATACGTTCTCGTGTGCCAAAGACGGCTCGGCGGATTTACAGGAGATCAAAGACCTTCTCGGCAAAAATATCAAACTGGTTGCACTCGTCCACGGTTCCAATGTGCTCGGCAGCATTTTTCCGTTACAGGAGATCGTTGAACCGGCTCACGAAAAAAATATTCCGGTACTGGTTGACGCCGCCCAGACCGCCGGGGCAATTCCAATCAATATCGAAGCGTTGGGCGTGGATTTTCTGGCGTTCACGGGTCATAAAGGCCTGTTAGGGCCCACGGGTACCGGCGGGTTTTATATCAAAGAGGGGTTGGAACTCAGGCCGCTGAAAGCGGGCGGGACCGGTTCTGTCTCAACATCCCCGTTTCAGCCCGACAGCGTCCCCGACCGATACGAAGCCGGAACCATGAACACCATGGGTCTTGCGGGTCTCAAAGCGGGTACGGAATTTTTATTGCAAACCGGGGTTAACAAAATCCATGAACATGAGATCGCCCTTGTTTCCCGATTGCTCAATGGGTTAGCGAATATCGGGGAAGTGGAAGTATACGGCCCGCAAAGCGCCGAAAACCGCCTGGGACTGGCCACGTTCAATATCCGAAGCAGAAATCCCTATGACGTCTCGGCCTGGCTGGACGAACACGCCGGCATCATGGTGCGCGCGGGGCTTCACTGTTCCCCGCAGGCGCACCGGGTTTTGGGTACCGTTGAAACAGGCGCTGTCCGGGCAAGCGTAGGGTATTTTAATACCGCAGAAGACATCGATGCTCTTTTACAGGCGTTAAGGGATTATATCAAAATCGTAAGGAAATAAAACTATGTTTTTGGAATCGATCAGGGTGATTGAAACCGCCCCGTGTTTGGCGAACAAAGAGCGGTTCAAAGTGACCGCGAGAGCGTCGGTGAATTTGACCGAAATGCTGCCTTATCTGAACGCCATTTTGGAAAAACCGAATTATCAGGAGAGCTCGAATTCTTTGCGGTTTCTGAACGGAATTAACGAAATCACGATTCAGGAAAATAAAATCGGCATCGTTCGGGTCGCCAACCTGACCCAGGCCTACGAGCTGCTGGATTGGGTCAAAGACCTTGTCAACGACGCCTATGAGAGCCGTTCGGAAATCACACCGAATTACGAGAGCCGAAAGCAGCCGGGCGTTCTGCAGGTCTATAACGCGCTTCCGAAATTAAACTGCAAAAAGTGCGGCGAGCAGAGCTGCATGGCATTTGCCGCCAAACTCAGCAAATTCGAAGCCGAACCCGACGCCTGCCCCCTTCTCGGCGAACCCGAATATTCCGGATTGAGAAAAAAGTTGGCGGAGGTATTATGATACCGTCTTTGCAAGCGAATCACGTTCCTTGTGACGAGCAGCACTCGTCCGCGTAAAACAACTTTGTGTATTGATCATATTTATGTCAGATTAACGCATATGCGCAGCCATACCGACAAACGGATATGATCCGCCCCTGCGTGGCTATAAAAATGCCCGTAACCATTCAGTTACGGGCTTCATTTGACCTCTGCTTTTTATTTCTTAAAAAGTCCCTGATCGGTATGTGGCAAAAACAAGGCCGCGGTATATTCGTTCATATACTCGTTTTCCGTGCTCAAATCAAGATAAGTCACTTTCGCCGCGAGTTCCGCTTGCTTCTTTCGATGACTTTCCGATAACAGCGTCATATAAGCGCCGGATACCGAGGCGTTGCCCAAAAAGACATATTTGTCTTCCGGCAGTTCGGGGATCAGCCCGATGGTCTTGGCGTTCGTAATATTCAGATACCGCCCGAAACCGCCCGCGATATAAAATTTCGCGATATCCTCAAAGGACATGCCCACCTTGCCTAACATCGTGCGGCAGGCCGAAAAGATCGCGGCTTTGGCGCGGATCAGATTGTCGATATCCGCCTCGGTAATAAAAATTTCGCCTTTGCCGCCTTTTTGCGGGTGATCCACGATATAGCGCGCGTTTTTGCCGTCGATCTGCACCGCGTCACTCTTGCGGATGCGGTCGAACCGTCCCGCCGGATCGAGCCATCCGGTTTCAAACAATCCGGCAACCAGCGAGATCATGCCCGAGCCGCATATGCCGATCGCCGGACCGCTGCCGATGACCGCAAAGTCGGAAATGCCCGTCTCTTTGTCGACTTCCACGCGCTCAATCGCTCCTACGGAAGCGCGCATGCCCTTTTCGATGCCGCCGCCCTCAAAGGCGGGGCCGGCGGAGCAGGCGCAGCCCATCAGGAAGTCATGGTTGCCCAACACGATTTCGCCGTTTGTGCCGACATCAATAAAAAGATACATGTCGCTTGTCCCGGCGGCAAGCGGGGTGCACAGCAGCCCCGAGGTGATGTCGCCGCCGACATAGCTTCCGACGCCCGGCGCGATATATACCGGCGCTTCGGGGTGAATTTCGATTCCGATTTCCTGCGCGCGATAAAGCGGCGGCGCATAAACCGCCGGCGTATAGGGCTCGAGGCGGATATATTCCGGAATGATGCCGAGCAGCAGATGCACCATCGTGGTATTGCCCGCGACCGATGCGCTGCGGATTGAATGCGCATTAATATTATGCGCTTTACATAAAACCTGCACGATACCGTTGATGGTGCCGAGGACCTTTTGTTTCAGTTCTTCGAGCCGTTCGGGTTTTTGGGCATAGTTGATGCGGCTGATGATATCGAGGCCGCACGCGACCTGCGCGTTATATTCCGTCCTGGAACCGATCACCGCGCCGTCGCTCATGTTGACCAACAAAACGGCCACCGTCGTGGTTCCGATATCCACCGCGATGCCGTAATCTTCGGTTTTATCTCCGGCCGCGACGTCAACGAACGCGTTTCGCCCGTTCTCCGCCGTATGATAACCGGTGACGCGTCCTTGGTCCGCTCTCAGGGTTTCGGGCAGCAGACGCAAAACACTGAGCGAAATGTTAGGAGCTGAACCCAATCGATCGGCAGCGGCGCCGGAAAGGCGGTCCGCATCCGATAAACCATCCGCCATAATTGGAGGTGGTACTTGGATTTGAACGCTTTGAACAAGCGGTGAGATCTGTTTGGGGAACAAAGCGCTGTCCACCAGATTCAAATCGCTTTTTGCGTTGGAAAACTTACCTTCTTCGTTTTCATTCCGGTCGGAAAACACATTTACCGTCACCGGCCCGGTTTTCACTTTAGCCCTGCAGAGAAGCACATAGCCGTCTTTTAGCAGCCCGTCCGGCAAAGCGCCGTTGTTTTCAAACACCGCTTCGCCCGAGACGATCTGAACCAGGCATTTTTTACACAGCCCGCGGCCTCCGCAAGGTGTGTCGGCGTGAATGCCCGCGAGTTTCGCCGCATCCAACAGCCCCGCGCCTTCGGAAACCTCAACCGTGAAATTGCCCGGTAAAAATGTTACGACTGCCATTACTTACTCCTGTTGCCGGTATTAATAATAATGTAGGGGCGACCGTAGTCGCCCCTACGGTATGATAGGGTGAGAAGAATTATCCGTAAGGGGAATTCTTCGAGAGAATTGCAAAGCAATTCTTTTCGGGCCGTGCCCGATATCACCATTAAATTGGTTTATTTGCCGAGCACCGCTTTGATAAACCCTTGAATGTCTCCGGCCTCCTGCGGGCCGACCAGCACTTTCCAACCGGGCAGGTTCTCTTCCAGCTCTCCGCTGATCTGAGAGACATAACCGGGAATGACGATCCTGCGCGTGTCAACCAAGTCTTCCAAACCGTTTTCTTTGGCGAATTTGGCGATGATCGTTCCGGAGAATTTCCCCGCCGCCCATGCCGTCAGCACGCTCATGCCTTCGCATTCCGGTACTACGAGATACGCGCTGATGCCGCTGTTTTCGATCTCGCCGGACACAAGGAAGTAGGTCAGCGAGAAGTTCGTCGTCACAAACACCTCGGAATTCCGGTTCGGTTCGCCGATGGCGTAGATCTTCGGTTCCACCTGAATCGGCTTCTGCGGGTCGGTGTAGATATTCTGCCGCAGGGTCATCAGCAGCGCCATCTGGGCTTTGCTGAAGGTCGGAAGCACGATGATGCCGCCGTATTTGTCCGTCTCGGTCACGGCCTGCCTCGCGGAAGCGAACAGGTCATCCGTCTCGATGAACTTCAGACCCGCATATCCGAGCGCCTTGACTTTATCCTTGATGGCCGCCCGGCGGGCAATGGTGTTCGTCTGATACTGTTCCGCAAGCGAATCGGTTTTATACTGGATCAACAGTTCGTTAAAGCTCTTGCCTTTCAGATAAGCCGTCACTTGCGCGGCTTCATCCACGCTGCCTGCCGCAACCGCAAGATTAAACGTGTTTTCTTTGGCAATCGCCGTCATATCGTCGGCATTCTGCATATTGACGCCGCAGATGACGCCGTGTGTGCCTTTGAGCGCCGCTGCCGCAGCACCGGCGGCTTCAGTGGTACTTGCGCGGATGATGACCGGCAATCCGGTCGCTTCGCCCGCCGTTTTTGCGAAAGCCGCGTAAGCCTGCTCATCGCTGCCTTTTTGGGTCACGGCGACGCAGCCGATCGTCAGAACTTCGCCGACGCGCTCAAGTTTATATTTTTTAATTTCAGCGAAAATCTCAGCCGCATCAGCCGAACCCTCATCTACGTTGACCGCGAGCAGCGGCTGATGGACAAAGGTCTTTTCATGCCGGTACAAAACCGTCTCTTCGCCCAGCTTCGCGGTTCCCACCGTCACGGATTTGACAGGCGGTTCGCTGTCCGCGCCGAGGACGTTTTTTGCCTCTTCGGACGCGTACGGGCATTCGGAAAGATTCGCTTTTTTCGCGGCAAGCTTCATCGCAAACGCCAGACAGGTGTTGGAGCCGCACTCCTTGCAGTTGGTCTTGGGCAGAAGCTTTTGTATCTCTAATCCATTGAGTGCCATTTAATTACCTCCTGAGAAACTTGTTTCTCTGCCGTCCAGCAGTTCGCTGATGGCCTTTTTGACCTCACGCACCGCTTCGGGATGATACATGATGAGGACGTCCGCACCGGCGTACAGCAGGCTCAATGAAGTGGACATTTCCCACATCACTGCGCGGTCGGAGAGGCTGCCCCACATCGGGAAGTTCTCCTCGGGCGCTTTGCATTCCTTGAGTTTTGTGCACTCATATCCCGGTGATACGATCAGCGGGCTGCAGAGCATCTTATCGCCGCCGAGTCCGGACTGACGGATGCGCTCCATGACCGAATAGGAATATTCAATGCCGTAGCCGATGGCCGATGTCATCGGGTCGACGACGATCCGGTCGGGTTTCATATCCATGTTGGTCAGCAGAATGTTCAGCTGTTTGGAGATATTGACGTCGATCGGCGACTGCGAGACCAGCGTGTGCCCGTACGCGATGGCGGCACCGGCGATGGTGCGGTAATTGTCCTGCTCCACCCAGTTCAAGAGCAGGTTCTCGCCCTCACAGGCCTGCGCAATGGCTTTCATGACCTCGTTGTTCTTTTCATAATGGTTATGTCCGGTGATGATCAGCGGCACGCCGACCGATTTCAGCACCGACTGCACCAACTCGACCGCTTCCTGAGCGGATTTGTTGCCGCGCTCCGGATGAGTTCCGTCGAGCCGCACACTGATCAGATCCGCGCCGTATTTTTCGACACAAAGTTTGGCCATCGCCGCGGGGTCGTGCAGTACGTCTTTGAAAATCTCGCGCAGCGCCTCAGGGTATTTCGCGCTGACGGTATCGAACACTTCCATCGCGACGAGCGGGCGATTCGGCATCTCTCCCTCCCACAGATGGAAGGGCATGCAGGTCTCGCCGCCGATGGTATAGGTCTTGGTGCGTGTGCCGCCCTCGGCCTTGGTGTTGCCGAGTTTGACGGTATGAATCGGAAGCTCGCATTTTTCCTTGCGTACCGCGAGCGATTTGATCTCAGAAATCCGCTGTGCGGCGCTCACTTTGGGCGCGGCGGCTTCCGCAGGTTTCGGCGCTTCTTGTTGAATCACCGGAATAGCGGCAGCTTTGCCTAAGAATTTTTCCGCCAGCACGTCGATGATGCTCGAAACGACGTCCTTGGTCACCGAAGCCCGCACCTCATCGGCGAGCTGCGCTTTGATGGCTTCGATGTCAACTTGCGCAACAGCCGCGGCTGTCACAGCCGGAGTCGGTTTTTCGGCGCTCTTGTTTTCTGCCGCGCCGGGGGTTTCCGCCGCGGGGGCTGCCGCTTGTTCTGTCGGTGCAGCAGTCGCTTCGGCCTCTTCCGAGGATTCCAAATAAATCCGCATGTCTTCCATAGAAAGCGCGGGGTGCTTAACTTTTTCCATATAAGCCCGGACTTCTTCGGCATTGGTCGCAACGGTCTCGTCGGCGATCATGTCATACAGCTCGGGCATTCCGATTTCGGTAAAACGCTGCATGAGGTCGTTCTTTAACAATTCTTTCAGTTCTTTCGGCATCCAGACCAGACGTTTGAAACCGCCTTCCGCCGCGATGAACTTCTTGGAAGTCAAAAACATCTTGCCGCAGCCGATAAAGCCGGGTGTCTGCTGTCCGCCGCCGACGCTGCCCGCCAAAGTTGAGAAGGTCATACCGACGGGGGTATCGCCCGGGAACTCGCGGTTGACGACCATCAACCCGTTGCATTCGGGCACGAACGCGACGATCGCTTCAAAGCAGCCGCAGCTCGTCATTGGGTGATCCATCAGGGAATAGGCGCAGAATGAATCAACAGTTTTGTGGCTGTTGGTATAGACAAATTCGTTGATGCCCTTCCAGACGCCCTTGCGCGCGTCCAGGCATTCGCCCTTTTTGAGCGGTTGGTTGGGGCCGGTCTCATCGATCTCATAAGCCGCTTTGCCGTCCAGCCAGTTGTATGCGCCGCAGAGCCCGAGACGTTCGGGTGTGATGACGCAGACATGGTTCGGGGCGAACGACTGACAGAGTAAGCAGGAATAGAACGTATCGACCGATTCATCCGTCATCGCTTCGAGACGGCGGTTACGCTCGTCATAGACTTTGCGTGCGATCTTGAGGCGTTTTTCCACTTCCGCCTGGTCGGTGATCAACGTCACTTTTACTTTATCGACAATCGCCGGATAATCCGCCAAGAATCTTGCGTGGAGGATGTCGCCGTAATGCCGCAAGCGGAGGCCCTTGGCGTAACCGTCTTTGGAAACTCTCGTCCAGACAATATCGCGCTGGCCCATATGCCAGATGCCTTCCGCGCCGTTCACCAGATGGTGAATCTGACGTTCCAGAATCGGCTCAAAATCGGTCTGCATCTTTCTGCCGGCCACTTCGACCCAGATCGCAAGCGGTAAAATCGTCCCGGGCTCGACCGAGTCGAGATCGGGTCCGATCACCTGAATGTCATTATCGTTGATTTGGTCGGTCTCCACGCTGGTGACAAACTCAAAGCAGGGAGACTTGTTGCCGCCGAATTCCGCGTGCACATTCCCTTTGCGGATCCGCTCGCCCTCGAATGCGGGACCGTACGGAACCGGAACGGGCACGTCGACGACTTTGATCTTGCAGCCGCGCACTTCGAGCGCTTTGGTGACCATCTGGTCATACGGGACATTCGAGACAACATGCTCGTAGGTGCAGATGCCCGTCGGTAAAATCTCGGGGATGTCGGTGTCGGCGATGACAGGGAAGCCGTAGTTGAGCGCGCCGGCCGCAGCCGCGTATTTATCCGGAGTGACTTCGCCGAACGCGAGTACGAAGGCGAAGATTCTGTTTTTGTTATATTTGAGGTTCGCGGCAAAGTCGCCCGGCTTGACGCCGCCGAACGAGAGCGCGGCGCGGTTGGCAAAACCAAGTGCGTAGATCAGCGCGGAGACGTCGCTTCCGAAGGGGACCAAGCGGGTCTCCCAACCGAGCTGTACGCCTTCTTCGGCCAGCTGTTCGGCAAACTGCTTGCCGTTCGTGCTGCCCGCCATAAACACATAGAGGTTCTTTTGCTGAAGCTCTTTGGCGATCCTGACCGCCGTGGCGTTGTCGGGCGCGGCGCCTGTGATGGCCGCAAAACCCGGCGCGGTGCCGTCGACGAATTCGATGCCGCGCTCGCGCATGATGACGTCGCTCGCGGCGCCGAGCCAGATGCCGTTCACGGGATTCGGCCCGATGATGTATTTGCAGGCCTCAATCACTTCGCAGGCAAACAGGGTGGCGACGCCCGCGTCCAGCGTGTTGCCGAGATACGGCAGCCATACATTGTCGGCGGGACGGGCGGGCAAAAGCTCTCTGGCTTCTTTTAATATCTCACGCAGATCCGAAAGGGTCTGCATTTTCTTTCCGGTAAACGAATAGATCACCGGCAGATAGTAGTTGGTGTCGGGAAACGTTACGGGGCAGTTTTCGCCTTTTTCCGCGATGGCTTTTTGAACCATCATCTCCGCTTTGACAACCCATTCGACGGCACCGTCAATCGCGTTTGTACAAATCAGCTTAGACATCCATGCCCCTCCTGTCTTTCATATCATAGAGCTTGCGTTCGGCCTTTTTGTTGATGCCGAGTTTGTCGCGTTTTTCGTTGAGCAGTTTCATGATCAGCTCAACGGCCGTCATCGGATCTTCGCAGACATGGAAGGAGGCGCCGAACAGATCGGCGGTCTCTTCGTTCAAGAATTTTGTGACATTCTCGGAGCCGGAGACGTTAAACCCGGACCCCAAAACAACATCCACGCCGGACGCGACAAAATAGCTGCCGATGGCAATCGCTTTTTCGCTCATCCATTCGGGCGCGACGCCGACGGCAGGCACCATCGAGAGGTCGTCGCCGAGTCCGCCCTCGAGCACCACTTCGGTCGCCGCTTCGAGGATGCGCGAGTTGTCGACGCAGCTTCCCATATGTAAAATCGGCGGGATTCCGACGGTTTCACAAATCTCACGCAGTCCTTTTCCGGCCATCTCCAAACCGATCTCGGGTTTGAGCATGCCCGCTTTTCCGGACGCGATCGCCGCGCAGCCGGTTTTCAACACTAAAACATTGCGTGCGATCAGCTCTTTGGTCAGGATGTTGGTGTATTCGTCCATCTTGCTCTTGGGGTTGTTGCAGCCGACGATGCCGACGATGCCCGTGATCCTGTTTGCGATAATCGCGTCGTTGAGGGGGCGGAAGGACGCTCTGTATTTGCCGCCCAGCATATATTTGATGGCATTCACGCTGAAGCCCGCGACCATCGGCTCGCTCTGTTTGGGAATCGAGACCTTTTTGGAATCGCGGTTTTTATAATTGTCGATCGCGCGCATCACCAGTTCTTTGGCGGACTTCAGGGGGAATTCTTCGTTCAAGTCCAATTGCGTCGCGCCGACGGTCTTTGCGATCGGCGTCGTCGAGACGATCTCGGTGTGATAGGATTTCGCCACTTCGGGCAAACTCGGCATGCAGCACTGCACGTCGATGATCATCATCTCCACCGCGCCGGTGACGATTGCAAGCTCCTGTTGGAGCAGATTGCCGGCTACCGGTACGCCGTGGCGCATCAGGATCTCATTGGCGGTGCAGCAGATGCCCGCGAGCGTCACGCCCTGTACGCCCCTGGACTTGGCGTATTCGAGCACCTCGGGGTCCTGTACCGCGACGGTCAGCATTTCGGAGAGCTCGGGCTCATGTCCGTGGATGATGATGTTGACGGTATCTTCTTTCAACACGCCGAGGTTTGCCCGGCTTTTGACCGGAGCGGGCGTGCCGAACAAGATATCCGATACGATGGAGGCCGCCCGAGAGCCGCCCCATCCGTCCGCAAGCGCGGTACGGAACGCGTGCATCAGCAGATGCTTATAGTCATGGTCCACGCCCATTGTCGTTCTATGTAACGCTTCGACGACCATGCGGTCAATGCCGAGCGGCATCACGTCTTTGGCTTTCCAGACGCCCTGGCGTTTTACGGGCGCCAGATCAAGCGTCTTTAAAGTTTCTTCCTGAGAAGAAAACTCGCCGAGCAGCAGGTTTGCCAAATCGAGCGCGACTTCTTCTTTCGTGCGCCCTTCGCGGTTGATCTTATACAGGTCAGCGGCATACCAAAGCGCTTTTGCGTCTTTGATCGCGTATCCGTTCCCCTGTCCCTGCGCCACTTTCTTAAGCCGGAGCACCAGATGACGGCCGTGATCCGAGTGGGTCGCCGTACCGCCCGCCACCGATCTTAAAAAGTTGCGTGCCACGATGGTATCCACATCCGCGCCGCAGACGCCTTTCGGCGCTTTGGGTGTGATGCGGCAGGGGCCCATATGGCAGTTGCGGCAGCAAACGCCGCTTTTTCCGAAACTGCACTGATTCTTTTGCAGTTCCATGCGGTCAAAACAGGTCTCTACGCATTCAATCTGCGCTTTGACCAGCATATCAAGCGAAGCGCCGTCAGAAACCTTGTTTTGAAAATTTTCGAAATCCGTCGCCAATGTCTGCACCTACTCCTCTTAAAATTTTCGAACAAGCCGGTCAATGATGTTCACCGTCTTGTTCTCCTTGGTCATCTCAAAAAGGCTCCTGCCCTGTTCGGCAAAAGCTGCGATTTCGGCATCGTCCGGCAGCGCGATCACTTCATCCGCTTGTGTTTCCGCTTTGATCTGTTCTGCTTTGGGCGGAAGCTCTCCGCGCACGCGGTTCACGATAATGATCAATTTTTCGTATTTGATCTCCATCTCCTGCGCAAGCGCATGCAGGCGGCTCAACGTGTTCAGTCCCGCATTGGAAGGATCGGAGATCATGATCAGCACATCCACTTTTTGAACGATTCTGCGGGACAGATTTTCCAATCCCGCTTCGTTGTCAAGCACGACATACGGATATTGACCGGCGATCTCCGCGATCACGGATTTGAGCACATTGTTTGCATAACAGTAACAGCCCGGACCTTCCGGTCTGCCCATGGCAATCAGGTCAAAACCGTCGGATTCGACCAAACTCTCTTCGATGTTCAATCGAAGCATTTCCTGCTTGGAGACGCCCGTAAGCCCTTTCTGCACTTCCTCCCGGACCTGCTCGCGCACGCCGCCCACGGTTTTTTGAACCGTCACATTGAGTGCCGCGTCTAAGCAGCTGTTTGGGTCGGCGTCGATGGCCAGCACCGGAGTTTTTCCGTTTTCGATCAACTGTTTGATAATCAAGCCGGAGATCGTCGTCTTGCCGACGCCGCCCTTGCCCGATAGTGCGATGATACGTCCCATTGTTTATTCCTTTCTGGAAGCCACGCTAAATATCTTCGATCTTTGCAAATAATTGCTGCAGTTTGGCCGAAAGCACCGCATCATTACCGTCTAAAACGGATTTTCCGTCCCGGTCCGCGCTTCTCACGGCCTCCGAATAAGGCAGAATCGTGATGATCTCCTGCCCCGGGAGCGAATCGCGGATAAAGTCCTCGTCCGCCTGATTTGCCGCCTTGTTGCCGACCAACACCACGTTTTTCAAGCCGATTTCTTTGGTCATACGCAGGATGGTTTTTGCGCAGTCGACAGAGCGCTGACCGGGTTCGACGACCACGATCATCACATCCACTCCGCTTGCGGTGGCGCGTCCGAGGTGCTCGATGCCCGCTTCCATATCCATGATCAGCGTCTCGTTTTTATAGAGTACCAAATCCGTCACAAGCGCCTTGATAAAGGTGTTTTCGGGGCAGGCACAGCCGCTTCCGCCGGCCTTGATGGCTCCGAGCACCAGCAGAGATACCCCTTTATATGGGTAGGCATAGCCATCCGCTACGTCCTTTACCTCGGGATTCATCTTGAAGATCTGCCCGTATTGCGCAACTTTGGCGCCGGTCCGCTCTTCAATCAGCGCAATCTGTCGGGAAATGGGGACGATGTTCTTCTGCTCCTCATCGGGAATCCCCAAAGCTCTCGCCAGATTGGCGTCCGGATCGGCGTCCAGCGCAAGTACCTTGTTGCCCTTTTGCGCAAAATAGAGCGCAAGCGCACCGGCGATCGTCGATTTGCCGACGCCGCCCTTTCCGGAAATGGCTATTTTCATGGTTTATTCTCCTTGTTCGCTGCCGCTAAAAGACTAAAAACCGTATTTCGCTCTCATTTTCTTGGAAAGCTGATTCGTCAGTTCGAAGACCTTTTCGGCATCTGCCGGATCGAGTGAACCCGTGCCGCAGGAGGGTGAAATCAGAGCCTGTTCCAGTATCAGTTTTTTATCGATCCCCTGCGCGGCGAGGTTATCCATCATGGCTTCCAGCTGCGCTTCCAGCGTATCCACCGTCTGTTCGCGGATCGCTTTGGAAGTGGGCACAACGCCCCACGCGAGCATGCCGCCTCTTGCGAGATGCGCTTTGACGGAATCGGCATACATCGCGATGGTCTTGCCGTATTCAAACGCGTCGAAGTTGACGATGTCAACGCCCGCGTCGATTAAAATGCTCCACTCGGTGTTGCCGCAGCAGTGAATGCCCGCAAACGCGCCGTCCGCATGCACGGCCTCGATGACTTCATTCAGGCTCGCGACCACATCATCCCGCTGAACCGAGACATAGGTGGAGCTTCCGAACGCCGACAAAATCGGTTCGTCGATGAAGCAGATGATGTTTTCGGCATAGGGTTTGAATTTTTGAATCTGCCAGCGGCACTTCATCGCCAGCGATTTGATGATGACATCTTTGAACTCGTCATTATAATAGATCGCGCGTTTGTTTTCGTCCACAATCGTCAGGGCGAAACTCAACGGGCCTGTGGTTTGAACTTTTAAAAAAAGCCGTTTGCCTTTTCCCTGCAGCGCTTTTTCGAGCGCATAAATACCTTTGGAGAAGTTCTCGCTGATCGCCATGGAGGAGCAATCGCCGTCGCCGCTGTCGGGGTCCATTGCGGTCATATACTTTTCATAGAATTCCGCAAATGCCTCGGAATAATCTCCCGAAGTGTCGATAAACATTCTTCTTTTATCATAATCAATCACAGCGCAGGGGATTCCTTCGCTGTATTGAATCTCCATCTGCTCGTTCAGTCCGAGCCGCGGAAGCTGCGGCCAAATCGGGGCGTCCAGTTTTTCAAGCGAGGTCTTGACGGCGTAATCCGCATCCTCAAACGGCATGCTGCCGATGGCGGTCGATATCAATCTGGGCTTCATAAAAAATCCTCCTGTTGTTATTTGATAAGGCTATTTTAAATTCGAAACTGCTTTTTTGATGGCGTTAATATGCGCGGGTGTTGTGCCGCAGCAGCCGCCGATGATGTTGGCGCCCGCTTTGACGATCGCGGGAACGAAACCGGCCATGCTCTCGGGGGATTCGGGATAGACGTCTTTTCCGTCGATGTTGACCGGAAGACCGGCGTTTGCATGCACGAGAATCGGCTTATCGGGGAATGCTTCCCGGATTTCACGGACGATTTCGATCATGCGTTCCATGCCGTTTCCGCAGTTTGCGCCGATGATGTCCGCTCCGGCTTCGACAGCCGCGGTAGCTGCTTCGACAGGCGATACGCCCATCATGGTGCGGTAATCGCCGGCTTTGGTCTTTTCAAAGGTGAAGGTGCAGACGATTTCGCACTTGGTGTTTTCTTTGACCGCTTTGATCGCAATCGCGGCTTCTTCTTTATCGCTCATAGTCTCGATGCACACCGCATCCGCGCCGCCCTTTTCGAGCGCGATGGCCTGTTCTTTGAACGCGTCGTATAATTCCTGTTCGGTGACTTCTTCAATCACGAGCATTTTTCCGGTCGGACCGATGGACGCGATCACATGTTTGTCTCCGGCCGCTTCGCGCGACGCTTTTGCTGCCGCTTCGTTGATCTCGGCCACTCTCTTTTCAAGTCCGAATCCATGCAGTTTGTAACAGGTGCCGCCGAAACTGTTTGATTCGATCATATCCGCGCCTGCGTCAATATAACTTTTTGCGATATCTTTGACGTCCTCATATCTGTCGATGCACCAAAGTTCGGGGCATTCGCCGGGTTTTAAACCCTTCTTATACAAAAATGTTCCCCAAGCTCCGTCCGAAACCAATACTTTACCCGCTTTGACTGCCTCTACGATTTTTTCAGGCATAAAATGACCATCCTTTCGCAAATTAAGAATTGCCCAGAATCGTATCCATATTAGAATATTTTGAAATTCTTTTATATAACTATTTTTTGAATTTTAAAAATATTTTTCGATACATTCCGATATTGATATAAGCCGAAATAAACGGCTTATCATCATATATACCTTATCACGCAAAATGAGATATTGTCAATGTTAATTACAGCCATGGATCGGTTTGTTTTATAATGATTTTACCTTATGATATAAATGAAAAACGCTTTTAAAACCGGAGCAAATAATAGTCTTTGATTGACAATTCCATCTCCCCGATTTATTATTTAATCAAACATTTTCTTTCTGAGGGACATCAAACCATGAGAGAACGAAATTCCCGACAATCCAAAGAGAAAATTCTGTCAGCCGACGAAGCGGAAAATAATCCCCATAAGTTTGAACCATGAAGTAAACTCAAATCTTACCCGGAGAACAAGACCGATATGTTTATAAAATATCTTTGCTGACATTGGAGAAAAGATTATGTGGACCGAAGAATTACTTGATCAAAAACTCACGGCGCCTTCCTCTCAACTGATCGCCGATATAAAAAAAATCCGAGGGGATATTATGATTCTCGGCGCGGGAGGAAAGATGGGCCCGACCCTTGCCCTGCTCGCCAAAAAAGCCGTTGATGCCTCAGTACTTTCAAAGCGGATCATTGCGGTTTCCCGTTTCACCGATCCCATCGCAGTAAATCTGATGCACGATAATCAAATCGAAACGATTTCGGCCGATTTGTTGGAACCCGATATATTAAGCAAGCTGCCCGATGTTGAAAATATCATCTATATGGCAGGTCGAAAGTTCGGCACAAACGGTCAGGAAGCGCAGACCTGGGCAATGAACGCCTGGCTGCCGGCGCTGGTCGCGGAGCGGTTTAAAAAATCAAATATCGTCGTTTTTTCCTCGGGCAATATTTATCCTATGGTTCCGGTTGCCTCGGGCGGCGCTTCCGAACAAACCATTCCCGAACCCGTCGGTGAATACGCGATGTCGTGTCTTGCGCGTGAGCGCATGTTCGAATACGGATCACAGACCTATAGCACGCCTGTTTTTTTATATCGGTTGAATTACGCCGTGGATTTGCGATATGGCGTACTTTATGATATCGCGGCGCAGCTCCTCGGGGGAAAACCGATCAAGCTTTCAACTCCGTGCTTTAACTGCATCTGGCAGGGCGACGCAAACGAAATGGCACTGCGGGCGCTGCTGCATACCGGCAGTCCCGCCGTTAAAATGAATATCACAGGCCCCGAAACGGTCTCGGTTCGGGATGCAGCCGAAAAACTCGGAAAACTGCTCTCAAAGCACCCTGTTTTTGAAGGGGAAGAAGCCCAAATCGCATACCTCAGCAATTCGGATCTTGCAATGAAGACATTCGGAATTCCTTCGGTGAGTGTTGATGAGCTGATAGAGTGGCAGGCGGAGTGGATTTCGGACGGGGGAAGGTCGCTCGGAAAGCCGACACACTTCGAAGAGAGGAAGGGGAAATATTAATGGGCCGTCATGAGCGCGCTTTGTTAAAACTCTTCGAAGGAACCGTGATTCCGGCAACTCCGCTGGCATTGACCGCAGAGAGAAAATTAGATGAAAAAAGACAGCGGCTTTTAAACCGCTATTATCTGACGGCGGGTGCAGGCGGATTGGCCGCCGCCGTCCATACGACTCAATTCGCCATCCGAAAGCCTGAAATTAATTTGTTCGAACCGGTTTTGCAGATCGCATCCGAGGAAGCCGAGGCCTATGAGCGCCAAACCGGAGAGGTAATCGTAAAAATTGCGGGTGCCTGCGGTCGGACCAAACAGGCGGTCAAAGAAGCCGAGACCGCTTTAAAATACGGGTATGACGCGGTGCTGCTGAGCCCGGGGGGATTAAGTGACTTTACCGAAGAAGAATTGCTCTCGCGTACCAAAGCGGTTGCGGAAATCATACCGGTTGTCGGTTTTTATCTTCAGCCCTCGGTGGGCGGGAGAGTATTTTCTTTCGATTATTGGAAAGCGCTCTGCGAAATTGAAAAAGTGGTTGCGATCAAAAGCGCGCCGTTTAACCGATATCAAACCTTGGACGTCGTCAGGGCAGCGGCGCTGTCGCAAAGAGCCGATCAAATTGCGCTCTACACCGGAAACGACGACAACATCATCATCGATCTGCTGACGAAATATCGATTCACCGACTGCGGGAAAGTATACGAAAAACGGTTTGTAGGAGGACTGCTCGGCCACTGGTCGGTTTGGACGCACACTGCGGTCAAGTTATTTGAAAAAATTAAAACGGCTGCGGCGAAAGACGTAATCCCGACCGAACTCCTGACCCTTGCCGCCGAAGTGACCGATGCCAACGCCGCATTTTTCGATACGGCACATCAATTCAAGGGCTGTATTGCCGGACTGCATGAGGTCTTGAGAAGGCAGGGTCTTCTGGAGGGGATTTGGTGCCTGGATGAAAACGAGACCCTTTCCCCCGGGCAAACAGAGGAAATCGACCGCATATATCGGATGTATCCACATTTAAATGACGACGGGTTTATTGCCGCAAATATCAAAGACTGGAAGGCGTGAGGTTGAAATCAAGCTTTGCGCTTTTTTCCTGACCTCAAAAATGCTGATTTCGGCATAACGGAAGGATCTCAAAAGTGAACGCCTTAGTAATACATCGGCAAAAGAAACATCAGAAAATATAAGTGAGGACAACCTCACTTTTTCTTTTTATCATTGAAACTTCGGGGGATCGGAAGCCGTATAAAACTCTGTTGTTATATGAAAACTATACCATAAAGTATATGCCGGAGGCTGTAAAATGAGTAATAATACCATTTCATATTGGAATCAAACCGGAGACAAAACCCATTATCCCCGGCTGGATAAAAGCATTTCAACCGATATTTTGATTATCGGCGGCGGAATTACGGGTATCACATGCGCCTATTGCCTGGCACAAAAAGGCCTGAAACCCGTCTTGATAGAAGCCGGGATTTTATGCGGCGGGACGACCGGAAACACAACCGGGAAAGTGACCGTCCAGCATGGGATCGTCTATTATAAAACCGAAGAAAAATACGGCGCCGATGCGGCTTTTGATTACGCGAAATCTCAGAGCAGCGCCTTGGATTTCGTGAAAACCGCGGTCGAAAAGCTCTCAATCGATTGTCAGCTCAGTAAAAACACAGCCTATATTTACGCCGAGAACCCGGCAGAATGGGATACGCTGAATCTGGAATATGAGGCCGCCAAAAAGGCGGAGATCGATGCGGAGCTGATCAGGCACGCCGATTTTCCCCATGAAAATCACGGGCTGCTCGCTTACAAAGATCAGTATGTTTTGCACCCCGTCCGATATGTCGAAGGGCTGGCCAAATCGGCAGCAGAGGCGGGAGCGGTGATATACTGCGATACGAAAGCCGTAAAGCCGGAAGACGGCGACATCAAAACCGTACTCTGCGAGAATGACATTGAAATCAAAGCAAAGCATGTCGTCATGGCGACGCAGTATCCCTTTTACGACGGCCCGAACTTGTTTTATATGCGCCTTTATCCGAAACGGGCTTACGGTGTCGCCGCGAAAGCGAAACGGGACTGGCCGGACGGCAGTTATATCAACATCGGAGACCCTGCCCGTTCGATCAGAACCCATATCGAAAATGACGAGCGCATTTTGATCGTGGTCGGTGAAAACCACGACACCGGGCGCGGATACGAAGATATGTCGCTTCACCATCAGCATCTGATTCAATTTGCCGATCAAATCGCGGGCGTTGACGAAGTGCTTGCCAAGTGGTCGGCGCAGGATTATGACACGCCGGACGAGCTGCCGTATATCGGCAGAATTTCGGACCATTCGAATATCTATGTCGCGTCGGGGTTCCGGAAATGGGGACTTTCCAACGGAACGCTTGCCGGAATGATGATCTCCGATCTCATTGCGTCCGGGAACTGCCGTTACGAGAGTTTATATTCCAGAACCCGCGAAGATATTTTCAGCTCTTTCGGAAAGGCCTTTGTCGGCGCGGTCAATCCCGTTCTCGAACTGATCAAGTCCAAACTGGAAGGGACGGAGAGCGTCAAAGATCTTCATCCCGGGGAGGGCAGAGTCATCAATTTTAAAGGGGAAAAGGCCGGAATTTACCGGGGTGACCGGGATGATGTGATCATTATAGACATCACCTGCACCCATATGGGAACCGAATTGAATTTCAACACCGCCGAGCAGACCTGGGACTGCCCTGCGCACGGCGGTCGCTACAGCATTGAAGGAAAGCTGCTCGAGGGCCCGCCGAAGGACTCACTCAAGGTGTTGTTCAGGGGAAAATACACCGATCTGATTACAAAAGATTAAAATGGATTTTATCCCTCAGATCCTGCCCGAAGATAAAGCGCCGCCGGAGGCGGCTGACTGCCGAAAATGCGAATTATTCCGTCAGCGGAACAGAGTCATTTGGGGTGAAGGAAATCCGAAAGCGCAGATTATTGTGATTTTGGACAATCCCGGAGCCCGAGAGGACAAGGAAGGCAGAGAATTTATCTGCGGCACAAGGCAGACATTGCAAATTGGTGCCAGCCGGGCCGGTTTGAATATGGATGAGTTGTATGTGACTTATGTATTGAAGTGCCGACCTGTGCGCAAATACTGCAAGGAAGAAGCCCGCGGAATTTGTTTTGATTACTTGATACGGCAAATCAGCGAACAAAAGCCCAAACTGGCTTTCTGCATGGGAAACACCGCGGCCCAATGGTTCTTTCAAGATAAAGACGCGGAAATAAAAAATCTCAGAGGCATTTGGCATATAAAAAAGGGCCTTCTCACAGCGGTTACCTACCACCCGTTTGCCGTCAGAAGAAGGCCGAATCTATTCAATCAGTATCTGCAAGATTGGGAAATGCTCGCAGACAGATATTTTTCCTTATCAATATAATTTAATCTTAACCCAATGAAATGCGTAGCGGAGTGGCGTTGCCGATGTTATCACTCACAGGGCATCTGCTCTCGACAACTTTCAGCCATTTGTCCAGGGTCTCTTTGTCAGCATCCGCATTTGGGATCATGGTTACCCGAATTTCAGTGTATCCCGCCCGGCCGGCCATGGACTTGCCCGTGAACTTCGCCGGATCCAGATCGCCTTCCAATACAAAATCCAATCCGTTCAGCTGAAATCCCATCTCCCCGGCAACCAGATGACCGACTACTCCGAGACAGCCCGAAAGCGCCGCCAACAGATATTCGACCGGATTCGCTCCGGTGTTCGTACCTCCCAAACTTTCAGGTTCGTCGATGATTACTTTAAATCCTCTTGTGGCGACTTCCGTTTTGGTGTTGCTTTCACTCTTGGCTGTTACACCGAATTTGAGAATTGGCATAAAATTTCTCCTCATCTTAAATTTCGACATTATTATTCATATCATTATTTACGAATATACTGTTGTTTTACGTTTTGACCGGTATTTTCTCTCTTTATTTGAACGTTATCGAATTCAATGAAAAGCGGTTTTATCATTCAATTTCGTATACACTATAATATTTATTGACCGACAGGAGCGGATCTATGGAAAAAATTCAATACGGCATCGAAAAATTGGGGCGGTTAGTCACCGCAATGGTGCATTGCCCGGTAGAATCTCTTTCCAAAGTCAACGAAGATAACCGGGAGTTTTTCCTGTTTGATGCAGTACCGAATGTGGATAAATATTTGGAAGAACACCGAAAATATTGCGCGCTCCTTGAACAGCACGGAGTTCGCGTGCTGCATTTATCCGACCATGTCCACCGCAACCGGGATTTGCTCGAGCGGCTGCCGAATCTCGCCTATATGCACGATATCGCGGTCATCAGTTCTCACGGGGCGATCTTGTCCAACATGTCCTCCATGGGGCGCTGCCATGAAGAGATTGTCGTGAAAGAAGCTTTAACCGATTTAGGTATCCCCATCCTCTATGAGCCCTGTGAGGGTGATGCGTTCGAGGGCTGCTTATTGCTTTCGCCCAAAACTCTTTTCGTAGCGGACACCGAGCGCCACGATAAAAAAGCCATCGAAAAATTCATCACCTATATCCTCTCGTACTTTGAGGAAGTCATCTATGCCGAAATCCCGCAGGAGAGGCGCTATATGCACCCTGATATGGTTCTTAACCGCATCACTGAGCATCTGATGGTCTGGTATCCGCCGGCGTTTTTGAAAACGTTTTATATCACACGGGAAAAGAGAGCCGAAATCGACTTGAACACTTGGATGAAAGAACGGAATATCACGTTAGTTCCCTTGTCCGACCGGGAACAGCAGCATTGGGGCAGTTCGTTTGTGCCGCTCGAGCCCAGAACCATCTTCTGTTATGACATCTCGTATGATCCAAAGACCGTTAACCTGTTAGAACAGGAAGGCGTAAAGTTTATTTTCTTCCACCCCGAGGCGCTTTTGGCGGGCGGCGGCAGTTTGCGTTGTATTACGATGAGAATCCACCGCAACGATTAAGCAGAACAATTCGCAGAGGTTTTTTCAATTTTTGGTTGCATGTTCACTGAGACAGCGGTATAATGCATCCGGATGGTTTTGAAAACATTATCCGGGAGGTGCTTGAAATGACGCCGCGGGAACGATTTTTAAGCGTGATGAACGGGAAAATGCCGGATCGCGTTCCGGTAACGTTGTTCATCGCGGATCAGGGGCATTTTATCACGCAGGTCTATCCCGATATCGACCCGTGGGATTACCCTGCCCTGCAGCTGAAAGTGATCGAAATTCAAAAACAGCTCGGCGCCGACGTGTTTTTGCGCATGCTGTATGACGTCACCGACCCGTTACATATTCACATGGGCGGCTTGGACATCACCCACAACACCGAGAACTGGGAAATTAAAACCGAAGAATACCGCAACGGCAATACGCTGGTGAAAAAGTCCGTCATCTCAACACCGGACGGAAAACTCGAACAGGAATTTTCGATCAACGAACTGCGAAAAGGCACCTATATGTACGGCTGCACCAAAAAGCCGATCAAGAATGCCGAAGACCTTGAAATCGCAATCAAGTACGAGCCGAGAATGCCTGAGGCCTTCAAAGCGGATGTCAAGCGAAAAGTCAAACGGATGAAAGACGCGGTTGGCGAAGACGGCATTGTCGGCGTTTGGGCACCCCACGGCCCGTTTAACAACGCCTCTTTATTGATAGAGCAGGATGTGCTGTATTCGCTGTTCCTTGAAGATTACGAATACTATGAAAAGCTGATGAATTTCGCGGCGGACAGGATTTTGGAATACACTCGCGCAATGAGCGAATCCGGAGCTGACGTGCTCTGCGTCGGCGGCAATGTCGCCGGGGGTTTTGTGGGTAAAAAATGTTACGATCAATACATACTGCCTTTCGAAAAAAAGTACATCGAATTCTGCCAAAAAACCGGTGTTCCGGCGATGTATCACAACTGCGGGCAGATTATGAATCTGGTTGAATCTTATAAACAACTCGGTGTAAAAATCGTCGAGCCCTTCTCGCCCCCGCCGCTCGGGGATACCGATATTGTAAAGGCCAAAGCGCTGGTTGACGGGGATTATGTGATGCTCGCGGGCATCGATCAGGTCAATGTGCTTCAAAAAGGCACAAAAGAAGATGTTATAAAGACTACCAAGACGCTGGTTGATACCGTCAAACCCAACGGAAAATGCATCGTTCAGTCGGCGGATTTTTTGGAATACGGCACACCGCTTAAAAATCTCGAGGCCTTTATTAAAACCGCCAAAGAATGCGGCGTTTATTAAATATAATCAATTCTGGAGGGATTATTTTGCTTCAGCCCGGAAAAATCATTGCGTCACAAATCATCAAGGACGACCTCATCTTCACCTGCGAAAACGAGGTGACTTTAAAACTCAATTTCCCGGAGGCGTCCATCCTGCGCGTGCGCATGAGCAAAGTCCCGAATCCGCGTCCGTCGATTATGGCGGAGCTCGGGTATGTCAAAGAATCTCTGGAACAAACGCCTTTTGACTTTGCCGAAACCCGGGAAGAGTATCGTATCAGCACCCGTAATCTCGTCGTTTCCGTCGGCAAAAAGGACGCCCGGATTCAGCTTTTTGATAAACAGAATCACTGTATTTTAAAAACCGCCGATGCACCTCAAATCGGCAAAGAGAGTTTGCTCACCTTTGACATGAAACCCGAAGAGCATTTCTACGGGTTCGGCTTTCAGCGCAAGACACTGGACGCCCGCGGTCACAAGCTCACTTTTACCCGCAATTACCGCTGGAACGAAGCGACCACACCCTATTTTTTAAGCACCGCCGGATACGGATTTTTCTCCGCGAACACGTTTGACCAGACCTTTGATTTTACCGGTGAAGATTTCTATTCCGTTTTCGCCAAAGGCGGTCATGTTGATTTCTTTATCTTTTACGGGCCCTCTTTCAAAGATATTTTAAATCTCTACACCGCGTTGACCGGAAGACCCGTGATGGTGCCGAAATGGGCAATGGGCATGTGCTATATCGCCCGCTGTTTTGAGGACGACAAGGGGCTCTTGAATATCGCAAAGCGGTTTCGCAGCGAGCAAATTCCTTGCTACATGCTCGGCCTTGAGCCCGGTTGGGAAGAGACCTGGTACAGCATGGACTGGATTTGGAACAGAGAGCGTTTTCCCGAGCCCGAAAAAATGATCAAACAACTTGGTGATATGGGATTTAAATTCGAGCTGTGGGAGTCCGGCAAAGCACCCACCGAGAGCTATCTCGACCCGAATGTCAGAGACAAGTGGTTCGAACAGCGCGTCGATGCCAGCATCAAAAAAGGCGTGGCCTTTTATAAACAGGACGACCCGTATCCCCGGTGCATCACCACCACCGAAATGGTTTTGAACCCCGATGTCAGCGTTTTTGTCAAAGATACGGACGACTATACCGAGGAAGAGACCAAAAACATCACCAACACGCTTTACACCAAAACGCTGTTTGACGGTTTCCGCCGGGTGACGGGCAAACGGACCATCGTCATGCTGCACGCCTATAACTCCTCCACGTCCTCTCAGATGTTTCCCACCGCGTGGGCGGGCGATTTCAAACTCGGCAACGGCGCATTGAACGCCGGTCTGTCGGGTCATGCGATGGTCAGCCAGGACATGGACAGCGAATCCCCCGAGGGTCTGCATTTCGGCTTTTTGACCCCGTTTTCCATCATCGACAGCTGGGCGTATTACCGCGAGCCGTGGCGTTATTCCGAAGCGAATATGGACGTCACCCGCTTTTATTCCAAACTCAAAAGCAGTTTATTCCCCTATCTTTATACCGCTCTGTGGCAAGCCCATACTCAGGGTACGCCCATGCTGCGCCCGATGATTTTAGAGTTCCAAGACGACCCGAATACCGCTTTGCTAGATAAGCAGTTTATGCTCGGTAATTTTTTATTGGTCGGAACCGGCAAAACGCAAGTCAATATGGACTTCCGTGAAAACGCTGAGAAAGCCGTCGCTCAAAACACCGCACCGATTTATTTGCCGAAAGGCCGCTGGATCGATTATTGGACGGGTAAAACCGTTCCGAGCAGCGGAGAATGGCATACCGCTTCATGGCCCGGAACCGTCGGGGGGCCGCTGTTTGTCAAAGCTGGCGCGATTATCCCGATGACAAATGCCGGCGACTCGATTTCGCAAAACAAACAGGAGTTATCCGTTCTCGACATCTATCCGCACGGTAAATCGAGCGCTCAAATCTACGCCGATGACGGCGAGACCTTTGAATACGAAAATAACCGTTATGCCCTTACGGAGATTAATTGCGAGGAATTGAAAGATACGGTTGGGGTACAGATCGGCGAATCAATCGGAGTATACACAGGAAAACGCGAAAAAGCACATCTGATTAAAATTCATCTTGTGAATATCCCCGAAAAAATAATGCTTGGGAAGACCACTCTGTCCGAGTCTTCCGATCTCAGCGGTTTGTTGACCTCTTTCAAATCGGGTTGGCACTTTGACAGCGATGCGCAAATCCTTTGGATTAAACCCACTGCCTGTTGGAAATTAAAAGGGGAAACCGCCGATTATCTCAGCTTTTATAATAACGAAATCGAATGGGCAAAAAACGCCGAAACCTCATCCGAGATTGATTTGCAAATCATAAAAGGACAAATTGGCAGAAGATACGGCGCTGTCGCGCAAAAAATCGCCCTTTCAAGTCAATATCCGGTGCTTCTTGCGGACGGCGAAAGTCAAACGATTATCAAAGCCGTTCTCCAAGATTCGAACGGGCTTCCGGTCAACAAGAAAATCCCAGTGATATTCACCGTGTCCGGCAGCGGCAGTTTTACAAACGGTCAGCAGATGATAGAAGCCGTGACCCAAAACGGAGTCGCCGAAACCGTCCTCATCTCTTCCAAAACCGAGGGCAATGCTTTGGTCACCGCGCAAAGTCAGGGACTCCCCGGCGAAAAACTCGACGTTAAAGTCGTTCAGGGCACGTTCGATGCGGTGTTCAATCCCCCCGAGAGAATCCGTCTTTACGCCGGAGACTGCTGGCTCCGTTATTACGTTTACACTTATGCGCAAATCAAATACAACAACGAAATCATTCGCTCCGCCAAATGCGCGGTAACGATTCAAATTACAGGCAACGAGGAGCGCGAGATCGAACGGAATCATTCTTCCGCAGCCGTTTGCGGCACGGCGCGGTTTCCGGCGATTGTTCTCGGCAGCCCGACCGAACCGCCGGATGTCGTCTTTCATTTCAATGCCAAAGGCGTTACACCGGCCGACTTCAGGTATCATCTTGATTGATCACAATGATATCGGCATAACCGTTTGTTTTCTTAATAACACCGAAGAATGGGCCAATCGCCTGCGCAGCCATTCTTATTGACAAATCATTATTAACCCTATATAATCGGTATGTTATCGAGCGATATAAAATCAAATATTATCGGTTTGTCAAACAAAAATATTTCAAGCAGTATAAAAGCAAAAACCACTTTTTTCTAACTTTGATATTAATCATTGATCGCTTTTTCCCCAAAATCAATGTTCGGAAATTTTATGAAAATCATATAAATTAAGGTAGTTTATCTTCTTGAATTTCCGAAAAAGCAATAATATTTTGCAACCCGGAAGGTCGAAAAAGAAATTATTTTGTTTTAATTTAAATGTTAATCAACGCAGGAGGTGAGTAAATGGAATTATTCAAAGATTTGCTGTATAATACAACGCTGTTGATTTCAATGAGCATAGCAGGGAATATCTTCTACTTAAAACAACGCAAGAATCCTATTTATGCGAGTATTCTCCATGGGCTCATCGTTGGGGGAATCGGAATCGTATTAATGCTCAGTGCCGTGGAATTATCACCGGGTCTGATATTTGATACCCGATCAATTCTAATTAGTGTGACGGCAATATTTTACGGCGGAATTCCTACCGGTATTGCAGTTTTATTAATTTCTGCTTATAGAATTGTAATGGGCGGAACAGGTGCTGTTATGGGGGTGTTAGTGACAGTACTTACTGCCGTAACAGGTTTACTCTGGAAGCATTTCAGATTTAATAAAATCATAAAAAGACAAAAATTCAAATGGGTTGAATTTTATATTTTTGGTTTGGTTACTCATGTGGTAATGATTTTGTGTGCGCTGTCCCTGCCGCGCAATATTGCATTCGAGACAATAAAAACGATCGCCGGGCCGGTATTATTTGTTTATCCGCTTGGCGTTTTAGCACTTTGCATGATTACGTTATACTTCCAAAATGCCGTACAAACAAAAACAATGCTCGCGGAAATTGAAATACGGTTCAGTGCTGTTTTTAATCAAGCCCCCATCGGTATTGCCATTGCCAATAAAAACGAAACATTCTTTATCAATCCGAAACTGGAAGAAATCACCGGCAGACCAAAGGATGAAATCCGCAGTGTAGGATGGCAAATGTATACTCACCCGGATGATCTTCACGAAGATGAAGATCAATTTTCCAGGCTAATTGCAAGGGAAATTACGTCATATTCGATGAGGAAAAGGTATATTAAGCCGGATGGGTCCATCGTTTGGGTGCATTTAATTATCGCAGCATTACACACCAATTCTCTAAACGACGACGGCAGCCATATTTGTATGGTTCAAGATATCACAGATTTAATTGAGTCAGAAAATGATCTTCGCAACAGCGAAAATAAATATAAGAATCTGTATTTAGAATATTCAAATAAAGAAAGTCTGATGGTTTCCCTGTTGGACTCAATTCCCGATTTGATTTTTTACAAAGATCAAAACAACATTTATATGGGTTGTAACAAGGCCTTTGAAGACTTTGCCGGAAAAACAAAAGAAAATATTGTCGGGCATTCGGATTTTGATTTATTTGATGAAAAACTAGCATCTTTATTCAGAGCTATGGATATTGAAATGATGAAAAAGAAAGCGCCGAACATCAACGAAGAAACCACCCGGTCTTCGGATGGGCATAAAAAAGTTTTAGAAACATTAAAAACACCGTATTACAATTTTGAGGGAAAATTGCTCGGGCTCATCGGAATCAGCCGGGACATCACGGAACGTAAGCAAAAAGAAGAAGAAATTTTACATTTGACAAATCATGACGTACTGACGGGTTTGTATAATCGTTTATATTTTGAGAAAGCACTAAAAAAGATTGATGACTCGGGAAATCTTCCGTATTCCGTAATGGTTGGCGACATCAACAGTTTGAAGTTGGTCAACGATATTTTCGGGCACGATCAAGGGGACATATTATTACGGGAAGCAGCGGCGCTGCTGCAAACATGTTGTCGTCCGAATGATATTATCGCAAGAACCGGCGGAGACGAGTTTTCTGTGATTTTATCGGAAACAGATGAAGCCGCAGCCAAATCACTGTTTGAAAAAATCACCGAGGCATTTTATAAGCGTTCCTTAATCAGCGGCTCTTCTCACCTCAACAGCATATCCATCGGTTATGTGACAAAAAACAAAAATGAAGAAGAAATCGGAAAGCTGATAAAAATTGCCGAGGAGCATATGAGCCGGCGTAAACTTTTAAATAACAAGAGCATCCATAGTTCGCTGTTGACAACCATTAAAACGGCTGTTTTTGAAAAAAGCAATGAAACGGAAGCTCATGCGGAAAGAATGGTCAATTGGGCTAAAAATATAGGTATTAATATTGGTTTAAGTCAAGACGAACTGGTGGATCTTGAGTTAGCTACGACGCTGCATGACCTTGGAAAGATCGGAATTGACGGGAATATCATTGCGAAACCCGGTAAACTGAATGAAATTGAATGGATTGAAATCCGAAAACACCCGGAGATCGGATTCCGAATCGCCCGGACAATTCCGGAATTACAAGGAATTGCCGAATACATCTTGTGTCATCATGAAAGATGGGATGGAAAAGGTTATCCGCAAGGGTTAACGGGAGAAAAAATCCCCTTAATCTCAAGAATTATCTCGGTTGTAGATTCTTTTGACGCCATGACTGAGGACAGGCCTTACAGAGCAGCTATGTCAAAAGAAGCCGCATTGGCTGAAATTAAAAACTGCTCCGGCGCTCAATTTGATCCTAAAGTCGCACAAGTGTTTATGAATAATACTATCGGTGCATGAATCAGCGCACGTCCGTTTGACTTTTTTAAGAGAATTCTTGTATCAGTTGTTTCGGCAACAATATAAATTCATATTATATATCCTTAGAATTACGAGAGGAATAAAAATAGATGGAAACCGTTAAACGTTACCCGTGCACCATCCTTGCCAGCGCGGTGATCCCTTGGGCTGAAAATAACGAATTTGATGAAAAAATATTCCGCCGCCAGATCCGGGCGATTACCGGCAGAGGGATTACGCACATCTATGTCTTCGGTACGGCAGGCGAAGGGTACGCGGTGTCCGACGAACAGTACGAAGAAGTTATCCGGACGTTTGCCGACGAGATGAAAGCCCCGGGCTTGGAGCCCATGGCGGGTGTTATCAGCATGTCACAGACCACCGTTCTAAAACGGATTAAGATGGCCTACAGATACGGCCTACGCGACTTTATGATCACCATGCCCTGCTGGGGCGCACTGTCGGACGCGGAAATGAATCGGTTTTTCCATGATGTCTGCGACCCGTTTCCCGACTGCCGGTTTGTCTATTATAATCTTCTGCGTACCAAACGGCTGTTGACCGTGCAGGAACTGACGGTATTATCCGGGGAGATTCCGAATTTAGCCGGGGCAAAGTTTTGTTCAAACGACTTTTTCGTGGTCGGAGAGATTGCGACCGCAAACAGTCCGCTGCAGTTTTTCGTGACCGAAGCGGCATTGCTCCACGGCAATCTGTTGGGCGAATGCAGCTTGCTGATCACCGTCGGAAACATCAATATCAAAAAAGCGTTTGAATATTATAACGCCGCAGTAAGCGGCGAAACGGGCAAGGCAATCCCACTTTACCGCGAAATCATGGCGATGAACCGAACCTTGCATCGCCTCTGCGAGGGAACCAAAATCGACGGCGCTTATGATAAGATGTTTTCCAAACTGGTCGATTCGGAATTTCCGCTGCGTCTGCTGCCCCCTTACACCTGTTACGGCGAAGAAGTGTTCGAAAAGTTTCGCTGTTTTGTCAAAGAAAATTATCCCGATTGGCTGGAACCTCAGTCGGGATATTGATTATATAGCTATTCATTTTTTCTTTTAAACAGCACGGAATTAATTACCTGCATTGCTCAAAACGCGCGCTTATCGGGTGCGTGTTTTTTATCCCTTATTTTTGCTGTCTTGCAAAGCGGACTTTTTTCATTAAAAATACTATACGTATGTGGCGTGAAACATGGTGCTTTGACTCGGGCCTTACATAAAATCCTTGCTTCTGAACAGTTTATCAAACGGACAGCATCTCATCGCACGGTCATCCGTTTGGGTTTTTTCAACATTGCCGAAACGGGTAAAATTTCTTAAAAAAGGTTTTGCCGAAATCCTTGACAAAAGAAAAGTTTCTGTTTTATAATGACAGCGTTCTCATCGCATATAGCGAGAACACTTTGACCGGTTTCAGCTTTGAAATCAAAGGCCATACGGACAGCCGGGTCAACTGCCGATTGTGAAGAAAACTTCACCGAACCAATAGAGAAGTTTCCTTCACGTTATTGATTGCGTTAAGAGCGCAAAGTTCTATAAGTTGGCAACTCAATTGCCAGTTGGTTACTTCATAACCAAGTGTACTAGGGTACACGCTTGTGAAACCGATCAATAAGAGTAGTAAAAGTAGTTCTTACTGTATAGACTCTGAGAATCAAAAAGAAGCAGGCAATCCCTCTGTTCATTGACGGGGTTTGCGAAATTGTCTGCCTCCGAATGGAATTGGGTGTTTCACGAAGATGTACCACAGTACGGTGGCACATCTTTTTTATTTTGGAGGCTGCACAAAACATGGATGAAAAAATTCGGCTGTACGGGTTCAATAACCTGACCAAATCTCTGAGCTTCAACATTTACGACATCTGTTATGCCAAAACCGCCCGCGAACAGCAGGACTATATCAAGTATATCAACGAACAATATAACTCCGAACGGCTGACCGAAATATTGACAAAACTCTCTGATATGATCGGCGCGACGATTCTGAACATCTCCAAACAGGATTATGAGCCGCAGGGGGCCAGCGTCACCTTTTTGATTGCGGAAGAGAGCATGCTCAAAAACCGCAGCGGCGAGACGGTGACCGCGCATTTGGACAAGAGCCACATCGCGGTGCACACCTATCCGGAATACCACCCCGAGACCTCCATCGCCACGTTTCGCGTGGATATCGACGTCGCCACCTGCGGCGAGATCACCCCGCTTTCGACGCTGGACTTTTTGATCGGCAGCTTTGATTCGGATATCATCACGATCGATTACCGCGTCCGCGGCTTCACGCGCAACATGGAGGGAAAGAAGCTGTTCAACGACAACAACATCGTCTCTATTCAGAATTATATTGATCAAGAGACCCTTTTGAAATACGATGCCGTGGATATCAACGTCTATCAGGCAAATATCTTTCATACCAAGATGCTGATTAAAGACCCGGTGCTCCAGAACTATCTTTTCAATTCCGACGTCTATGAAATCCCGCCGAAAATCCGCCTGGACATCATCAACGCCCTCCGACGCGAGATGATCGAAATTTTCAGCGGCCAGATTATTTTCCCGGAGGCAAAGAAATGAGCGACCAAAGCCGCGCGCCGTTGATGGAGGCACTGGAACGGATCAGATATGACCGCCTGGTTCCGTTCGACGTTCCGGGTCATAAGCGCGGCAAAGGCAATCCCGAACTGACAGAGTTTTTGGGGGAGCAGTGTCTCTCGGTGGACGTAAATTCGATGAAACCGCTAGATAACCTCTGCCACCCCACCAGTGTGATCATGGAAGCGGAGATGCTCGCCGCTGAGGCCTTCGGCGCGGCAAATGCCTTTTTCATGGTCGGCGGAACGACTTCCTCGGTTCAGGCGATGATCCTCTCGAGCGTGAAAGGCGGGGACGAGATCATTTTACCGCGCAACGTCCACCAGAGCGTGATCAATTCCCTGGTGCTCTGCGGCGCGGTTCCGATCTACATCAACCCGCAGACCCATAAGCAGCTCGGAATCTCCCTTGGGATGTCGGTGGCGGAGGTCCGGCACACCATTGAGGAGCACCCACATGCTAAAGCTGTTTTGGTGAACAACCCCACTTACTACGGCATCTGCTCCGATATCAAGCAGATCACACAGATCGCCCATGAAAAAGGCATGCTGGTTTTAGCGGATGAGGCGCACGGAACGCATTTCTATTTCGGAAAAAATATGCCCGTTTCGGCCATGGCGGCAGGTGCAGATATGGCAGCGGTGAGCATGCACAAATCGGGCGGTTCGCTGACCCAGAGTTCCATTTTGTTATGCGGGCCGAAGATGAATCCCCACTACGTCCGGAAAATCATCAACCTGACCCAGACCACCAGCGGCTCTTATCTGTTGCTTTCCAGTCTTGATGTTTCGAGAAGAAATCTCGCGCTGCAGGGCCCGGAAATCTTTGAAAAAGTGACGCGCTATTCCGGATATGCACGGGAGGAGATCAACGCCATCGGCGATTATTACGCCTACTCCAAAGAGCTCGTCAACGGCGACAGTATCTTTGATTTCGACACGACAAAACTCTCGGTGAACACCCTCGGAATCGGCCTTGCGGGCATCGAGGTCTACGATCTTTTACGCGATGAATACGGAATCCAGATCGAATTTGGGGATTTAGGCAATATTTTGGCCTATATCTCGGTCGGCGACAAGCATAAAAACATCGAGCGCCTGATCAGTGCATTAAGCGAGATCCGGCGCATCTATAAACGCACCAACAAGGATTTGCTCGACAGCGAATACATCAATCCCGTTGTGGCGATGTCCCCGCAAAAGGCTTTTTACGCGGAGAAAATCAGCTTACCCATCGATGAATGTGTCGGAAAAGTCTGCACCGAGTTTGTGATGTGTTATCCGCCGGGAATTCCGATTTTAGCGCCGGGTGAGCGCATCACTGACGAAATCATCCGCTATATCCGCTATTCCGGAGAAAAGGGCTGCCTGATCACAGGCCCGGAAAGCATGAACGCAAGCCGCCTAAACGTGCTGAAAGGAGAATAACATGGACGATCTTTGGTACAGCGAATATCACGCCCCGACAGTTCGGTTTTCCATCAAGGTCAACAGCCAGCTTTACCACGAAAAGAGTGATTATCAGGCCATTTCGGTGTTCGACTCGGCGGAATTCGGGCGGTTTCTGACGCTCGACGGCATTATGATGCTGACCGAGCGCGACGAATTCATCTACCACGAGATGATCACCCATCCTGAGATAGCCGTCAATCCGGAGATCAAAAACGTGCTTGTCATCGGCGCGGGCGACGGCGGCGTGGCAAGAGAACTGATTAAGTACAAGCAAATAGAGCAGATCGACGTGGTGGAAATCGACGAGCGCGTCGTGGAAGTCTGCAAGCAATATCTTCAAAAGACTGCCAGCGGTTTCGACGACTCCCGGGTTCAGCTTCATTTTCAGGACGGTTTAAAGTTCGTCCGGCGCAAAGAAAACGCTTACGACTTAATCATCGTCGACTCCACCGACCCGTTCGGCCCCGGCGAAGTGTTATTTACCAAGGAGTTTTACGGGAGCTGCTTTAACGCGCTGACCGAAAACGGCATCCTTGTCAATCAGCATGAGAGTTCATTTTATAAAGGAGACGCAAAAGAGATGCAGGCCGCGCACCGGTGCAACGCGCAGATTTTCCCGGTCAGCCGGCTCTATCAGGCGCATATACCGACCTATCCCTCAGGCCATTGGCTGTTCGGTTTTTCTTCCAAAGGTCTTGACCCCATAAAGGACTTTAAACCGGATTACTGGAACAGTTTCGGAATTACGACTCACTATTACAACACACCGCTGCATCTCGGAGCTTTTGCGCTGCCGAATTATATCAAGGAGCTGCTCGCCGATGAGAAATAATACGAATCATAAAAACGTGCAAACCTTTCTTGCCTGTGATGCCGGGTATAAAGAAGCGCAGGCGGTGTTGTTCGGCGCGCCGTTTGACGGAACCACCTCGTTCCGTCCCGGCACACGGTTCGGGCCGTCCGCCATCCGAAACGAGTCTTTCGGTATTGAGACCTATTCGCCCTATTGTGATAAAGATCTGACCGATTTCCGCGTCTATGACGGCGGTGATTTGGAACTCCCCTTCGGCAACACCGGGCGCGTGCTGCAGCAGATCGAAAAATATACCCAAAAACTGCTTTCGGATAGCAAGCGCTTTTTGATGCTGGGCGGCGAACATCTGGTTACCCTTGGCGCTCTGCGCGCGGCGGTCAGGCGTTATCCGGATCTGCATATTCTCCATCTTGACGCTCATACCGATTTACGCGACGACTACATCGGCGAAAAATTGTCGCACTCCACGGTCATCCGCCGGGCATGGGAACTCGTCGGCGACGGAAAGATTCATCAGTTCGGCATCCGAAGCGGCGAAAAATATGAATTCGAATTCGCACAGGCACATACTAACTTACGCAAGTTTGATCTTGCGGGCTTCGAACAGATCGTCGCCCGATTGAAAGATCAGCCGGTATACTTCACCCTCGATTTGGATGTGCTCGATTCCTCGGTCTTTTGCGGAACCGGTACCCCCGAAGCCGGCGGTGTGACTTTTAAAGAATTGATCGAAGCGATTTTACAGTTAAATCGGCTGAATATCGTGGGCGGCGATGTCGTCGAACTCTGCCCGCATTACGACCAGAGCGGCAGTTCTACGGCCGCTGCCTGTAAAATCACCCGGGAAGTACTATTACAAATTTTAAAATAAAACCTAAAAGGAGGCTATATTATGGGAAAATGTATGATTATCGGCTGCGGCGGCGTCGCGAGTGTCGCCATCCACAAATGCTGCCAAAACAGCGAGGCCTTTGAAGAGATCATGATCGCAAGCCGCACCAAATCCAAGTGCGATGCGCTCAAAGCCAAGCTCGAGGGCACTACCAAGACCAAGATTCAAACCGCGCAAGTGGACGCGGATCATGTCGACGAACTCGTTGCGCTGATTCAAAAGTTCAAGCCGGACGTCGTGCTGAACCTCGCTTTGCCCTATCAGGATTTGACCATTATGGACGCCTGCCTTGCGACCAAGACGCATTATGTCGACACCGCAAACTACGAGCCGCCGGAGCTTGCGAAATTCGAGTATAAATGGCAGTGGGCATACCGGGAAAAATTCAACAAGGCCGGAATCTGCGCATTGCTCGGCAGCGGCTTTGACCCGGGCGTGACGGGCGTATATTCGGCATACGCGCAAAAGCATTATTTTGATGAGATAAATTATATCGACATCCTCGACTGCAACGGCGGCGACCACGGCTACCCGTTCGCGACCAACTTCAATCCGGAGATCAACATCCGCGAGGTCACCGCAAAGGGCAGCTACTGGGAAAACGGCAAATGGGTCGAGACCGAGCCGATGGAGATCAAGCGCGAATACGACTTTAAAGACGTCGGGAAAAAGGATATGTATCTGCTCCACCACGAAGAATTGGAGAGTTTGGGCCTCAATATCAAGGGCATCAAGCGGATCCGTTTCTTTATGACCTTCGGCCAGAGCTATCTCACCCATTTAAAATGCTTACAGGACGTCGGAATGACTTCCATCGAGCCGATTGAATTTGAGGGCCATCAGATCATCCCGCTGCAATTTTTGAAAGCGGTGCTGCCCGATCCCGCGAGTTTGGGCCCCCGCACCGTCGGTAAGACCAACATCGGCTGCATCTTCCAGGGCGTCAAGGACGGCAAGCCCAAGACCTATTATGTCTATAACATCTGCGACCATCAGGCGTGCTATCGCGAAGTCGGCAGCCAGGCGATCTCCTACACCACGGGTGTTCCCGCGATGATCGGCGCGATGCTCGTGATGAACGGCATCTGGAATAAGCCGGGCGTGTGGAATATGGAAGAGTTCGACCCGGATCCGTTTATGGACGCGCTGAACAAATGGGGCCTGCCGTGGGAAGAAGATTTCAACCCCGTGCTCGTTGACTGATGAACGACCTCCTTTATTCGGTCGAGACGCCCTGCTATGTCGTCGATGAGAAGCGGCTCGAAGATAACCTCGTCATTTTAGCGGATGTGGCAAAACAGGCGGGCTGCAAAATTCTACTTGCCCAGAAGGCCTTTTCGATGTTTGCCGTCTATCCGCTCATCGGGAAATATCTTTCGGGCACGACGGCAAGCGGGTTGTTCGAAGCCAAGTTAGGCCACGATGAGATGGGCAAAGAGACTCATATCTTTTCTGCCGCTTACCCCGAAAAGGATTTCGACGAGATTTTAACACTTTGCGACCATATCAGCTTCAATTCGTTCTCCCAGTGGGAAAAATACCGCGAAAAAGCCCTTGCCGCCAAGAAAAGCTGCGGAATACGGATCAATCCCGAGCATTCCACGCAGGGTAAAAGCATCTACGACCCCTGCGCCGAGGGCTCCCGCTTGGGCGTCACCCGAGAAAACTTCCGCGAAGACCTGTTGGACGGCATTGAGGGGCTGCATTTTCACACCCTCTGCGAACAAAACAGCGACGCACTGGTCGAAACGCTTGCGGTGGTGGACGAAAAGTTCGGCGAATTTATCCCGCGCATGAAAATTAAATGGGTCAACTTCGGCGGCGGCCACCACATCACCCGAGCCGATTACGACCGAAAAACGTTGATTGACTGTATTAAACGGTTCAAGGATAAATATCAAGTTGAGGTCTATCTGGAGCCGGGCGAGGCCGTCGCCTATTACGCCGGATATCTGGTAGCCTCGGTGCTGGACATCGTTCATAATAGCATTGACATCGCCCTGCTGGACGCCTCTGCCGCCTGCCATATGCCCGACGTGATCGAAATGCCTTACCGCCCGCCGCTTTGGCAGAGCGGGAAATCGGGAGAAAAGCCGTATACCTACCGCCTTGCGGGCTCAACCTGCCTTGCCGGTGATATAATCGGGGATTACTCTTTTGACACGCCTCTGAAAATCGGGGATAAGTTGATTTTCGAGGACATGGCGATTTATTCGATGGTCAAAAACAACACTTTCAACGGCATGTGCCTGCCCTCTATCGCATTGTTGAAAAAGGACGGCAAGATTGAGCATATCCGAACGTTCGGATATGAGAATTTCAAAAACAGGTTGTCTTGATAGCATACGTCAATATAACAGCATAAGACCCGCCCGCCTTGAAAAACGGCGAGCGGGTTGCATTTTCGCGATTGAAGACAGCTTTTTGCTGTAGTATAATAATCCCAAGCAGTTCTTATCTGATTCGACTGGGGATGAAATCATGTGCGCATCGGTAAAACGCGGATATTATCCCTCTGACAAGATCAATTTTTCCGGCTCCGCGCTCGGAACGCTGAACCGCGCGGCTGAGGAGTTGTTTTTCCTATTGAACCGCGGCTATCCCGCCAAAAGCGCCTCCGCCTTCATCGGCAATCACTATCTGCTCCCGGAGCGCGGACGGGTCGCCCTGACGCGCGCCGTCGCCTCCGAAAAAGATATCGCAGCCCGAAAGGCCAAACAGCGGGGGAAGGTTCCGGAAGGGGAGACCGTCCACATTGATGGATTTAATCAGATCATTACTCTCGAAGTCGCATTGTCCGGTTCTCCGGTGATTGCCTGCATGGACGGGACCTACCGCGATCTCGCCGGATTGCGCGGCACCTACCGCCTGATCGACAAGACCGATACCGCGATCAAACTTATTTTCTCCGCGCTGCGGGAATTTTCCGCGCAAAAAGCGGTTTTCCTGCTCGATAAACCGATCTCCAACTCCGGCAGATTGAAAACCCGGATTGCGGAGATTGCCGAAGAAGAGCAATTCGAGACCGAAATCGAACTTGCCGATAAAGTCGATCAGACGCTCTATGAGCTTTCAAACGTTGTCACAAGCGACAGTGTGATTTTAGACCGCTGCGAGAGCTGGTTAAACCTGAATGAAATCCTGATTCCCGCAATTCAGGACATATGGATTATCAAACTCCAAGGATATATTTTGTCGAATAAAACAGATAGTATATAGAAAAGAGAGAATCATGAACAAAAAAAATTATCTCGCAGACGATAAATACCGTATGAATTACGAGGTTTTTACCCCCGAGACATTCAAAAAGAATCTGCCCCTGATTATTTTTTTACATGGTGCGGGCGAACGCGGCACGGTTGTAGAGCACCTCGGCCGCCATGGAATTCCGCTGATGCTCGAAAAAGGATTCGAAACCGAAGCCGTGATTTTGTGCCCGCAATGCCCGGGCGACTGTGTTTGGGACAATATCCCGTGGGAGGTTAAAGCCCTCATCGACCGGGTGATCGACGAATACGACGTCGACCGTACGCGGGTCTCGCTGACCGGCGGGAGCATGGGCGGCTTCGGCACCTGGATGATCGGACTCACCTTCCCGAATTTCTTCTCGGCGATTGCGCCCGTAGCAGGCGGCGGGATGTCGTGGCGCTGTTCCAATCTGAGCACCACGCCGGTGCATGCCTACCACGGCAGCGCGGACACGGCGGTCCCGTTAGTTTATTCGCAGCTGATGGTGGACTCGGTCATCAAAAACGGCGGAAAAGCGACGCTGACCGTGCTCGACGGTTACGACCACTGCGGCGGCATCAACACCGCTTATCAGCAATACGGCGTTGTCGATTGGCTGCTCTCGCAGCAGCGCACCGATTTTACCCCGATCCCGGAAGCGCTCTCGTTTTATTATTAATATAGTAAAGTCACTTAAAAACCTCGCTCTTATTAATCAGAGTTCCTTCGCTGCGCTCACGATGACAGTCTCTCTTAAACAACAGAGCCGCGTCGATTCGTCACGGCTCTGTTCATATCGAGGGCAATATCTTTGGAATAATCGAACGCCTATTTTGATACCATCGTATCAAAGCGGGTGTTCTGTTATTTTCGAAAAAATGGCGTCACTAAAGGATTTTTCGATATTATTTAACGATTTCCGGCTCTTGTTATCGCTTGATATACAAAATGAGGGCATACTTAAATTTTTACATCAAATCTTTTAACGAAAGGTCATTACTATGTGCATTTTAAGTAGGTATGTGCACATTTAATTATTCCTCTTAAAAGGACATCCGGATTTTTGCAAGCCAATGCGGGTTGATCCAGGTGACGCATTGATGAGAGAATAAAGTTGAAAAATCGTAACATTGTTACATTATGGGATTTAAAATCTGGAAATGCTTGACACAAGGAAATTAATAGTGTAAAATATAACCAACAGAACGAAATCAGAGCGAAAAATGAGACAGAGAATTATTAAATAATCGAAAGGAAAAAAATTTAAGTAGAAAAGCGAATTCGCTTGAGAAAATTTAATAACACGAAGGAGGTGAAAACACGATGGGAGCATGGAAAAAAGTTCATTTTTCGGTATGTTTGATTTTCGCTGGAAACGATTTTGGCCAAACCGATTCCGCCGATGTTGAATCGGAGAAAATCAAACGGCATGTTACCTGTCGGCCGCAGCGGGCAATAAGGCCTGTACGGGAAGTGCTGATTTTGATTGAATGACCCGGAGCCGCCAAACTAATTGTTGTCAGATCACAATTTGCCTAAAAAAACAGGTTCTGGGCGGTTTCGGGAAATGAGTAGGCCTGTAAGTTAAAAATATGTGATACATCATGGCCAAAAATAAGGGCCTCGATTGTGTTACATAGGGAATGACTAAGGAGGTCAAACATATGAAAAAGCTCATTACTCTTGTCATGGTTGCCATGCTTGCTGTTTGCTGCTTTACCATAAACACGTTTGCCAGAACAGCGGAAGGATATGTGGATCTGACTGTTTCAATCGGCGGAGGATACAGCTCCGGAAGCACAATGGTCGGGGTATACCCTGACGAAGATCCGTTGACGTTTTCTCCGATCTGGGCCTATGCTGAAACATGCTTCGGGCCTTATATCGAAGGGCAAGATTATGCTTCGTCGGACGGTTCATACGCCGTGTGGGCCACATCGTTCGGCGGAACGCATTATGATTACGAGTATCAAGCCATCAATGCCGGGAATTCCGGTTACGGTCAGGCCTGAACAAGTCAAGCAGTTCCCGCCCTTTTCGGGGCGGGAACTGTAAATTTGGTATGCAATGTTATTTATTGGAGATATGAATATGAAAAAGATTCATTTACTAATTTGGCTGATAATCCTTATAATCATTGTTTTTAACGGCTGCTATACTGAAAACAGAATAATTAATACGTTACCGGAAAAACCGTTTGAACAGGTTTGCGCAGGCTCTTATGGATATATGTTCCTAACTGCGGAAGGAGACGTATATTCCTATGGAAAAACGCAGGATATGAGTAATATAGGAATATATTTCTTAGGTATTAAAGATGCTGATCGAATCGATGTTCCGACAAAAATTCTATCCGATGCGGTAATAATAAGCGATAACCTTGGGATGCCGGCCGCAATAAAGAAAAATGGCGATTTATATGTTTGGGGATACAACGGAAAAAAACAAATTCTTGGATTTGATGCAAATATCGAAATTGTATTGGAACCGACCAAGCTAATGGAGGGCGTCGCAGATGTCGGTTGGGGTTATGCAATAAAAAACAATGGTGATTTGTGGATTTGGGGTTCGTACGGTGATGTTAATCCGAGTACAGGAGAATTTATCGCAACTGCGCCTTATAAAAAATTGAGCGGGGTGAAAAAATGCATTTGCCGTGCCATTTATTACGCGCTGAAAGAAGATGGGTCTTTATGGGCATGGGGGTATGCCAAAGAGTCCTCACGCGGTAACGGGAAGATGAGCATTGAGGACTCCGCATATAACACACCGGTGAAAATCCTGGACAATGTCGCTGATATATCGGCGGTGGGATCACATACTTTAGCGCTCAAGACCGACGGCACTTTATGGGCTTGGGGCAGCAACGAATATGGGCAGGTCGGAAACGGTGAAAACGGCGATCTTTCTTCCAAAACAACGGACTGTGTGGTGACAGAGCCAATGCAGATTATGAGCGGCGTGGCATTGATTTATACCTCCACATGGTGCTCATTCGCAATCACCGAAAGCGGCGACCTTTACGGTTGGGGGCGGAATACGGGGTATTTATTTGATAAAAGCGCTGATGTCGTTAATACACCGAAACTTTTATTGAAGAATGTAAAAGAAATTGATAATTCATCCATCACTCGGTGTTATGCTTTGACGAACGACGGAAAGCTCTATTCCTGGGGACAATACGGTTATGGTATTTTAGGAACTGACTGCAGTTATGAGTTTAATCGGCTTGCGGAAAGCTTTGATGCGATAGGATCATCGGGTAATCAGCTTAATGAACAATATTGTTATGAACCGACACTGGTCACCGATGGGGTCGAATCGATTCTCGGCGGATATGAGTTAATGTTTGCCAAGATGCAGGACGGAAATTACCATTATTGGGGGATGGATACCTACAAAACCGTTCAAACTTACGGCGAGGCGAATTATGTCGAGTTCCTTCAATCAGGCGTATACGGGGCATCCAAATGGTATGAGGGAATGGTAACGGCGCCGGACTTTCCGGCGGACGCGGTGATTCCGGGCGCGATCATGCATCATCTTGATATTATCAAATATCCGACGGAATGCACTTTCCCGCCGTACATAGGGGATTGACGGATGTTCAAAGTGATTTTTGAGCAGTCCGCAAAAGACCTGACCAAACAAAAGCTGCTCTCGGTTTTGATTGCGGTGATGTTCGCGGTGGGGTTGTTTCTGACCATCGGAATCGCCGGATACTATTCGCAGAATCAGACGAAACTCTCCGATTTTTACAAGGTATACGGGGAAAAGGACTACAAGTTTAAAGCCGGTGTTATGTCAACCGCTCTCGGCGATCAAAATATGGAACGAATCGAGGCCTGCATAAATTATTACCGTCAAATCAAGACCTCGACCGAATTCGAATCCTATACTTTTTCTAACGGGAGTTTGACAATTTTCGATTACAAGGGTCCCGACAGCTGTCTGGTCGGATATGAAAATTACCAGCCGCAGCGCGATCTCGCGTTGATCGAATCGGACAGCGTCTATTCGCTTGCGAAGGCCTATATGATCGATCCGGGGGTGTTTGAGCGGTTTTCGTTGATAGTCGCTGTCGGCAAGGACTTTTCGGACTGCAGCGGTATTTACGACGGCTCGCCGATTCCGGTTGTAATGGGGTGGGATTACAACGGTTATTATAAATTAGGAGAGATTTTTAAAGCACGTCTGCCGTGGGCTTATAATACAGTCGTATCCTATGAGGTAGTTGGTTTTCTGCCGCTCGACGCGGCGATTCTGCCGATCAACAACGCTGACGAGGATTTACTTCGATTGTCAAATACCATGTTTATTCCGGCATATGACATAACAGGTACTGTAATACCAGATCCGCAGATCGATACCAAGAACCATTATGCTTATGACGTTTATCTCAATCATTTATGCGATTTTATCTTGATTTCGAAAAACAATTCGATTGATTTAAGCGGTTATGGGAATCAAGAGTTGATCGGAAAAGCATCTTCCCAGCGAACAATGATTCTAACCAGCAGTTTTATGGCCGACGCCAACCGTTATTTCCGAATGCTTGAGATGGCTTCGATTTTAATCGTGAGCGGAAGCTGCGTCTGTCTGGCGCTGAACCTGACTAATAAACTGATCGCAAATTTCAAGACTTATGCCATTCATCAGATTTCCGGCGGGACAGTCGGGGGACAGGCGGTGGCGATGATGCTCGAAGTGTTGATCTTAGCGGCGCTTTCGAACCTGATTGCGTACATATTGGCGCTGACGCTCGGGAAATATGTGTTTTCTTACAACGTGTCTGGTATTTTCGGCGTACAGGTCACGCGAATCGATTTCGCTTCGGTGTTGGCAGCGACAGCGGTTTCGATTTTTGTTTGCTCAGCGTCTTTGGCCGTTCCGCTGATCAAGCTCTACCGGGTGGAATTCGACACGCTGCTGAGGGGGCGCGAATAATGAAAAGAGAGCTTTCCGTATTGCGCGCGAGTATGAAACGAATTCGGACGCAGGAAATATTACTGGTTTCCATATTTATGTTGATCGGGATTGGCTGTATCTTTTTCGGTGATTATGCGGTCCGGAGTTATGAATTCGAACAGGCATCGAGAGGGTATTATTCTGAAAATGCGTTCGGAATGCAAGCGAGAAGTTCGACGAAAGCAGATATTGACGTGACAGAGCTGTTGAAAAAATATATCAATGAGCATAAGGACGTCGTAATTTATCGTTATACAAAAGCAAGTTTAAGTTCGGTCGGGTTGATTTTTTCGGGGTATTCCTATTTGCCGCCGATACTCGAAGGCAGGTTTTTCGAGGCGTCGGACTTTTTCAGCGGAAAAGCATTATGCGTAGTCGGGAAGGATTTTACGCCGAATTCCGCCGAGACGATTGAAACAGAAAACGGAAAAGAATATTTGGTCTCCGGCGGAATCCGTTATGAAATTATCGGAAAAATGGGATATGAAATCAAAAGCCCCGCTAACAGGTCGTCAATTATGAATCTTGATGCACAAGCGATTATATTGCCCTATTATCACAGCGATTCGTTCGTAGTGGATACGGCAGATAAAAAGGCCGCAGAAGCCAGCCGTACGGAATTAAAGCAATTTCTGGCAGAAGTTGGCGCGGCTGTCACGATTTCCGAAATTCCGAAGTCCGAGATGTCGGTCTCTGAGTTTTTTAATATGAGTTTTCTTAACGTTATCATGTTGGTCTTCGGTGCTTTTACGATTGTCCTTGCAACAGTGCCTCTGACCCTGATGTGGTCGCAGAAAAGGCGAAGAGCTGTGGCCGTCCAGCGGATGCTCGGGTTCTCGACCTCATTTACGCTGTGGCGGATGTTTGGGCGGCTGATGATTTTGTTCCACTTGGGGTTTTTGCTCAGTTACGGAGTATATTTCATCATCGTTAAATTCGGTTATTTGAACCTGAAATCGTTTTTCAGCTTGGAAATGGCAGTGGCGTATTTAGGCGCGCTGGTGTTTAATATTTTAATCGCCATCGTGCCGTTTGTGCAGACCATGCGGGTCGAGCCGGGCGACGCGCTGAGACGGGAATAGGAAATGATAAAATATTTTTAAAACCATGTTAGAAAATGGGCTTCTCATTTGATTTATAAATAGCGACTTATGCAACGAATTCGGTAGGATAAATTTCAATTGAAAGGAGGGATTTGCGATGGCAGCGATGAGTAGAGCTTATTTTTTGATCGATTCGATTTGCGCTGCCGGCTTTGCTCAAATCGAAACATCGAGGGAAACGAAGCGTCATGCTTTAAATCGGCCGCATCGGGCAGCAAAGCCCGAGCGGGAAGTGTTGACCGTAATTTGATAACCTGCTATCCGGTGAGCGGAGGCCGGGTAACCGGAATATTTCCCATGACAGGGTAACGTTACCGAAAAAGAATATTCATTCGTTTGACAGGTTTCGGCCTGTTCAATCGTTCTTGAAATGGAGGGAAGCGCTTCGTTTCCCTGAAAGGATTTAATATGAAAAAGCTTGTAAAAATCATCCTCTGCATCGCCATGTGTTTTTCCATGCTGGCGGCCATGGGTGTTGCGGTGAGCGCTGATGAAAGGTATCCGATTTCTCCTGCCTATTCATCGGCTGTATTGACATACAGAGGCGGTAATGAGTATTACGGATCTGCGACCATGTCGATTTCGCAGACGTACACCTCATTCGACCTGTATTGGAGCACGATAGGAATCGACAGCGATGATACGGGCAGTTCAAGTTATGGCGTAATTGGATTTACCAACACTGTCTATTCATATCCCGGCCTTGAAGTTGATTGGCAGTGGATGTCCTCTTACCACGGCAACGGCGATCAAGCTTAGTATAGTGCTACTTTTAATCCTTAAAAGTGGACAATGCCCGCCCCACCTTAAGGTGGGGCGGGCAAAAGAGATTCTATTTATATTGAATAAAGTGGAGGGTTCAATATGAACAAAGTGTTTTTGTTTATAGTTGGTGTATCAATTCTACTTGTTTTATGCGGTTGTGAGAATTCAACGGCTTCTGTACCATCACAGGAAAGCGCAGCGCAGAGCAAGGAGAATGACTTAACGTTGGAAAACGGAGTCATTTGCAATTATTCGAAACTGGTCGATGGATCAAGAGGACATACGCTGTATTATCTCGAAACGGACGGAACGCTCTATGGATGGGGCAAAAATTATAATTACCTTCTCGGCCTGCCCATTCCGGAGCAGTATTATTCCTATAAGCCGATCGTATTAGCCACCGATGCCGCCGACGTTGTATGTAATTTATTTACTACTTATATATTGAAAACCGACGGGACATTATGGGTTTTAGGGTATTATGAGCACGCTACGGACGGTTCCGACTACGTCGGTTCATGGACGCAAATCGCAGAAGATGTCAAGCAACTCCGCAGTGGAGGGAGCGGCAGGAATATCTGCGGGGTCTTGAAACAGGATGGCAGTTTGTATGTTTTGGGCTCGACTTATGCCGGGAATGTTTCCCTGGTTCGATCGAACGTCGAAATTGATGAATTTGTTTTGAGGCCTGCGGATACCGGTGTGGATAGACTCGGCGGAATTCACATTGAATATTTCGGCAATACAATCGAAAGTCAATCTCAAGTCAATGTCGGTGTGCGTTACACAGTCGGATATTTCAAAGATGGCGCCTACTGGCAGGCAATTGAAAACAAGGACGGGAGTTTTACGCTTCAAAAATTAGTTGATTCGAATGTCGCGCAGGTTCAAAATGTTAGCAGATTCGATTTTTATATCGATTTAGAGGAGAACCTCTGTTCAGCGAAAAAGGGGACGATTATAGCCGAGGATGTGACATCCTTCCTTTCGGGAACTGAAGGCAGCTGCATTTTCGTGACAAAAGACCATAAGTTATGGGAAATCGGGATGACCACGCTGCCGGTTGATGGCGACTATGTTGTCTATGAAGAACCTAATTTTCTTTCGGAGGGCGTTGTAAAAATCTATAACGCATCCGATACGGCAGCATTGACTTATTATATACTTAAAACTGATGGGACACTGTGGTGCTGGGGCGTAAATGGCTTCGGCCTGCTTGGTAACGGAACAGTCACCGCTGAGATTGCACGGGACAATGATTTGATACCCGAGGGAACGCCTGTTGAAGATGTCTGCGATGAGATTACACAGGTCTTGAATATCAGTAAAGTCCGGGATTTTTGTTATTCGACTCAGGTAAAAGTGGCGGTTACGAAAAGCGGAGAACGGTATATCTGGGGAGTAAACCCATATTATCGGGCATACACAGATAGTACCAGCGAAAAAAATTCTCCTCATGCAGAATACAGTGAGGATCGCTCCACCGTACCGACTCCGGCTCATGTATTCCGAGAGGATTTCTTGCTTGTTCCGACGACATGGACAGAAGCATTTGAAAAGTATGGATATGAAAAGTAGCAAAAAAGCAGTGGGGAAAGGCGCAGGACGGAAATTTCGGAAAATTAAGACCGAGGAAGTCCTGCTGGTCTTGATTTTCGCATTTGTCAGCGTCGCCGCGGTATTCGGCGGGCGCTACGCCGCTGAGCGGTTAGCTCTGACCGCTTCGGAGACCGCTTTTTATTCCAAGGATGCACAGGCGTTTTACGCGCTCATCCAGAGCGCCGACGGCAACGACACCCATGTGGATTTTCAAACCCTGATTGATTTTGCTAACCAAAAAGGTAATGTGACCGTATTCGCGGGAGCGGTGTCGGCATCGTTCTCAACCGGCGTCTATTCCTCCGACCCGGATTATCAAAATGCCGTGAAAACCGGTCGGGGATTTACCCATGACGACTTTGCGTGCGGAAACAATGTCGCGCTGTTTATCAACCGGGGTAAGTCGCTGATGAAAAATTACGCCGTGATTGAAGAGGGCGGCAAAGAATATGTAGACTCGCTGAACCCGGTGTTTGATTTGGCACCCGAAAACGCGCTGTTAGTCGGCGAGCTTGATCGTGACAATTTCGGAGGCAGCGCCGAGCTGGTGGTCTATAACCTCAATTCTGCCAGCGCCGTCAACGTCATCACACCGGTGTTTGTGCTGGACGGCGGTCCCGCGAAACGGACGCAGGAACTCTTCGCGGAGTTGAGAGAATTACTTGAAACACAGGGCTTTACGGTTACCCCGTTCGAACTTCCGCCCGCCGGACTGGATATCACCCGCTTCTTCAAGATGGATATTTTAAATATTCTCGTGATCGCTTTCGCGGTGCTTTCAGCGGTCGTCGCAACGGCGCCGATCACGATGTTATGGGCAAAAAAACGATTTTCCGATATCGCGGTTCGCCGTCTGCTCGGGTTTGGAGGCGATCGAATCTTTTGGCAATTGATCCTTCGGTTTCTGATGATGTTCAACTTGGGGTTTTTAGGCGCTTATGGCGTGATGTACATATTCAAATTGACCGCGGGATTTGAACTGCCGGGTTTATTCTCCGGAGCGGTCTTGATTGCCTATGCCGCCGCGCTTGCGTTCAATCTGCTGACCGCGCTGGTTCCGGTGATCAAGTGTATGCGCATTGAGCCGGGCGACGCGTTACGGAGGGCTTAAAATGAAAATCATCATTCACCAGATTTTGCAGAGTTTTAAAAAGACGCCCGTATTGAGTGTTTTGATTGTGTTGCTGTATTGCGCGGGGTTGTTCATCATCGGAGGAACTTATGTCTATCTGCAAAACTCCGAGGCCCTCAGCGCACAGTTCACCACAGTATACGGCGCCGACAGCGCACGGGTGATCTGTATGCTGTCCAACCGGGTGACTTGGGAGGGTATTCAAAAACCGGAATGCGTGGAGGCCATCAAGATGTTTTACAGCGAACTTCGGCGCTCTTATCCGCAGTATGGGTTTTTTAATTTCGGAAAGTATTGGACCGGAGTGATCGACTACCGGGGAAGCGATTGCTATATTGATAAATATGATGTCGGAAGTCCGAGTAAAAACTTGATTTGCCAGAAAACCGGTGTTTCCTACTCCACGTTGCTAAATCTGATGGTCTCACAGGACTATTTGAATTATTTTAAAATCCGCGTGACGCAGGGCAAGGATTTTTCCGGTTATCCGAAAGATTATTTTACCTATGTTCCCGGACGGGTTTATCCGCTGATTATGGGTGCGGGACTGGCGGAGAATTATCAGATCGGAGATCGGGTTCAACTTTATATGGAATCGGGGCTTCCGCTGATTCTGGATTTTGAAGTCGTCGGCTTCCTCGACAAAGGACAGGCGACGCTCGATGTCAATACCAATGCGGCGACCGCACCCGACGCCGACGAGACCTCGGAGGATAAACTGCTGTATTTAGACGGCTGGCTGATTGTGCCGTGGATTGACATGGGCGATGTCTTTGATTATAACGCGGTCTCGGAAGATGCGAACATGGCTAAGATGCAAAAAGTTTCTGTTTTGAGACCATGTTATCAGATGATGATCTGCGTGGGCAACGGTTTTCCGGAAGAAGTGACCGATGCGATTTCCGACGTCGCGGGGAAAGTCGTATATCATTCCGAAACCGGAGCGACGTTCGCAGACGACGTCTCCGGCTGGGGGAATGTGATGAGCATCCCGAATGCATTTTACAGTGAGATGGGCAGATTCTTTAATTTGTTGTTTTACAGCAGTTTGTTCATTTTACTCTCCTGCATGGTATGTATATCTATCAATCTGCTGAATAAAGTCAACGCCAATCTACCTAGATATGCCATACACCTGTTATGCGGCGCAAAACTCGGAGATATACGGGCGTTTGCCATCGGAGAGATATTGGCGATCACGCTGCTTTCGGACATCGGCGCTTTGGCAGCTTTGGTTTTTGTCGGGGACAGAATTTTTTCATTTCATTACGGCAGTTTATACAGCATGAACATCGGGGGGCTTTCGTTGGCCTCGGTGTTGATGATTCTCGGAGTGAATGCGGCGGTGTTCGTCCTATCACTTGCCTATCCGTTGTGGCGCATCAACCACGCCGAATATGATACATTCTTAAGGGGGAATGAATGATG
>DAOPZJ010000012.1 GCA_035353335.1 Oscillospiraceae bacterium
CGCAACAGGGATGGTTTCCATTGATTCCTTACCGAGAGCCGATTCGCACGGTTTCAAAGCCGCACATGCCGGCTTTACTTCCGATGAGATGCATGTGCCGCTGATTGTTTTTGAAAAATCAGTGAGCAAAGATTTGTTTCATATTTAGTTATTTAATATGCAAAACAAAGTGCCTGTCGCAGCAGGCGCTTTGTTTCATATTTTTTTTTCGCTTTTCCGATACTCAAATAAATCACCGGGCTGACAATTCAATGCCTCGCAGATTGCCTCCATCGTGCCGAGCCTTACGGCGCTGATTTTAGCGTTTTTAAAATTGGACAGATTAGCTATGGTGATTCCGACCCGTTCGGACAATTCGTTCAATGACATTTTCCTGTCGGCCATCATTCGGTCCAGACGTATGATAATCGGCATAAAAAAACTTTCCTTCCCTAAACGGTCGTGTCGTGTTCGGACTGAAGTAAGCAGCCGTATCGAAAAATCTCAGCTAACAGTAAAACACATAAAGCCAACACTGCGCCTTCAGGGATTACAGAAAACCGCGCTTGAATTAATGAATTTGTTCCTCTCCCGGTTAGTGTTTGGCTGATTCTGTCCGCTGTTATAAAACATGCGAATTGCTTTAGATATGCCATAACGATCAAAGCCCACCCGAACAGTCTGATCCGCCTGACATTATCTTTCGAAAAAGGCGAACCGAATTTAAACGAATTGACGATATTTCGGAGCATCCATATGCAAAAGACGCCTGAAAGCATCATCAAACCGGCGCTGACTAAGAAAGTGACTCTTTGAAAAGCTGTTTCGGGCGTATTGATTTCGCTCAAAGTAAATCCTTCGAAGGCCAGATTGAATTCCGTTTCCGGTATAAACAGCAGCACAAAAAAAGAAATCAAAAAAGCACCCGCTGCAATCCATACTCCGATGTTCAAAACAATTCGAAGAATTTTATAAAATTTTAAATCGATAAATGACTTTACCATACATCATTTCACTCCTTAATGCTGATTCCGACTCGAATCGTAACCGGGATGAAGACAGTATAGCACGAAAAATTTTGTATGTCAATATATATTTATCGATATTCAATAAATAATTTACCTAATTTAATTAATTATTATCGTTTACTCCGCCAGGTGACATGTATTTCAGCATTCGGTCGAAGACCTGATAATGGGGCCCGTCGATGAAAAAATTACGTATCTTTCCGTCAAGGCAGGTGCGCAGGAGCGTATCTCCGTTCTCGTTGAGGTAATAAACAATAAAATAATTCTCTTCATCCACTGTAACCATGATCGATAATCTATTTTCGGTGGAAGGAGGCGAGAGAAGTTTTTGCCGCTCGGTAATCGTGAGCAGGCTGCGCATGGCTTGAAAATTATTGAGGTTCACCAATATCTTCTGTTCGCCGTAAACAGCGGTTACGTTCCCGCTTTCAACACCTTTGCCGATAAAAACATCCACCGAGTCTTCATATCGCATGACATCGTAACGGGTAACCACCGTGTCGATAATCCAGGTAATTCCTCCGATCAGCAGGATGATTACAGCGAACATGAATATTTTCGTTCCAATGATTCGTTTTTGTGCCAAAGCAATCACCTTATTTAAACCAGACATTCGTCAGAAACAGGATAAATAATGCACCGAGGCCGCCGAGAATCAATGCGATGGCTAATCCGGCAAGTGCGCCGTTGAGAATCAGAACCAGAGCCTCTCTTTTTGTCAGCGGCGGTTGTTTGGACTCCGAATCGCCGAGCGATTTGCCTTTGCGATACCAAGGCATTCCCTCGACATTCATAGGCGCTATGACACGCCCGTCATCGTCATCATAAGTCTTTTTGTCTTTTTTTCTAAACATATAACGTTAGTCTTTTTCTAAACGAGATTGCACTGCATGCGTCTGTTATCGTCGAATATCTTATCGATTCCTTTTAAACAACTTTATTTTTTAATCAAATGGCAATTAACGATATGGCCGTTTCCGACATCGACGGGTTCCGGATTGATATTTTTACAAATTTCCATACAGTGTCTGCAGCGGGTGTGAAATTTGCATCCCGACGGCGGATTCGCGGGAGATGGGATACTACCCTGCAAAATGATACGATTCATCTTAACCGTGGGATCCGGCATCGGAATGGCACTGAACAAGGCTTGGGTATATGGGTGCAGCGGCTCGCGGAAGACGTCTTCCTTGGTGCCGGTCTCCACCATAGAACCCAGATACATGACTCCGATCGTATCGGAGATATGCTCTACGACAGAGAGGTCGTGCGAGATGAACAGATAAGTGAGATGGAATTTTTCTTGCAAATCTTTTAGCAAGTTGATGATTTGAGCTTGAATCGATACATCCAATGCCGAGACCGGTTCGTCGCAGACCACAAAATCCGGATTGAGCGCAAGAGCCCGGGCAATACAGATGCGCTGCCGCTGACCGCCGGAGAACTCATGCGGATATCTGTCCTTATGATATTCCTGAAGTCCGCAGGCATTCATCTTTGCCGTGATATACCGATCAAATTCTTTCGGGTCGACCAGATCGTGTTCGCGGACGGCTTCGCCGATGATCTCGCCGACCGGCATGCGCGGCGACAGACTCGAATACGGGTCCTGGAAGATGATCTGCATCTTGGGACGGATGGCCTTCAGCTCTTTGTTCGAGAGTTTAAAGACGGGCTTTCCGTCAAAAAGAACTTCTCCGTCGGTGTGAGGCGTCAGGCGAAGAATGGTTCTGCCGATCGTGGTTTTTCCGCAGCCGGATTCGCCGACAAGCCCCATCGTCTGTCCGCGTTTTATGTTGAACGAGACCCCGTCGACCGCCTTGACATAGCCGGTGACATGGGCGAAAAGACCGGTTTTGATCGGAAAGTAAGTGCGAAGCGCATGGACCTCGATCAGATTATCTTTATTGTGCACCATTGGTTTATATTCGTTTTTCGTTAAAAGCTCGCTCATTTATTCGAACCCTCCCCGTCATAAAGATAGCATGAGACGAAATGGGTGTCGGATATTCTTATTTCTGGAGGATATTGCCCGCTGCATTTATCGATGCATTTTTCACATCTGTCTCTGAAATAACAATAGTTAGGCATATTGATCGGATTCGGAACCTGACCGGGGATGTTGTAAAGGCGTTCGGTGACTTTGCCGACAATCGGTTTGCTCTTCATCAAGCCAATGGTATAAGGGTGTTTCGGGTCTGTGAAAATTTCGGTTGCGGTGCCTTTTTCGACGATGCGGCCCGCATACATGACTACGACGAAATCAGCCATTTCCGCGATGACGCCGAGATCGTGGGTAATCAACATAATGCTGCCGTTAATCTTATCCTTCAGTGTACGCAGCAGATCGAGAATCTGGGCTTGAATCGTGACGTCGAGCGCCGTAGTCGGCTCGTCCGCGATGATCAGTTTGGGATTGCAGGCAAGCGCGATTGCGATCATTACGCGCTGGCGCATACCGCCGGAAAGCTCATGCGGATACATCTTATAAACGCCCTCGGAATTTGCGATACCGACCATATTGAGCATTTCGATAGTGCGATTCTTAACGGCTTCTTTATTCATTTCAAGGTTGTGGAGCGTGATGACCTCGTCGACTTGATCTCCGATTCGAAAGACCGGATTCAAACTGGTCATCGGCTCTTGAAAAATCATTGATATTTTGTTGCCGCGGATCTTCTGCATAAAATACGTCGGCGTTTTTGCGATGTCGTATATGCCGTCCCCCGAATCAAAACGTATTTCACCGCTGACAATCTGGCCGGTGGGACGTTGTAAAAGCTGCATCAAAGACAAACTCATGACCGATTTACCGCAGCCGGACTCTCCGACAACGCCGACGGTTTTTCCCTTCGGTACGTCGAATGAAACGCCGTCGACCGCTTTGACGATGCCCAAATCGGTGAAGAAATAGGTGTGCAGATCATCGAATTCGACGACATTGCCGGAATCGCGCATCACGGCGGTAAACTCGGAAATCGGAACGTCCTTGCGGTTACGTTTTTTATCAAGCTCATCGGTAATCTTGCGGTTTCGCTTTGAAATTGCGCGTGCTTCCTGAGCGGAAAGGTAATTGATGCTTTTAACGGACCTCTTATCGTTCTTTTTCAAAGCGATCACCTACCTTTTCATTTTCGGGTCAAACGCATCGCGCAGACCGTCGCCGATAAAGTTGAATCCGAGCACTGTCAGCAGAATTAAAAATCCGGCAGGGATCCAAACGAACCAATAATTTTGAAGTACATAGCTGTCGTTTACGGAATTGATGATATTGCCCCAGGAGGCATATGGATATTTTACGCCGAGTCCCAAAAAGCTCAAGGTTGCCTCGGTTAAAATGACACTGCCGAGACCCATGGTCGCATAAACGATTAATTGAGGAATTACGTTCGGAATCAGGTGCTTGAAAATTTTACGTGAGGTCGAAAGGCCGCTGGCTTCCGCCGCCGTCATGAATTCCTGCTCGCGCAGCGACAAAATCTGACCTCTGACGACGCGGGCGATTCCGGGCCAGCCGGTCACACCCAGCAAAACCATCAAAAGATAGATTCGCACGGTCGGATCGATCTTCATCACACTCATCGCTGTGCCGATGATGATGAACAACGGCAGGGTCGGGATGCAATTGAAGATTTCGACCAGGCGCATCAAGAGCGTATCGATCCATTTTCCGAAATAACCGGAAATTCCGCCGATCACGATACCGATCAGGGTTTCGATGACGACGACGACAAAACCGATCATCAGCGAAATACGGCCGCCGTACATCAGTCGGACCAAAACATCCATGCCGGAGCCATCTGTGCCCAGCCAGTGCGTGGTACTCGGCAGCGCATAAGAATCGATTAAATCGAGCGTAAGATCAGTGCGGATGACATATTCAAGGTCTTTGCGTTCGACGGAAAAATGCACCGCCTCCCCTTTGTTGTCGAGTGCTTCAAATTCCGTAAGACCTTCGCTGATAGCCTTTGCCACCGTTGATTTATATTCGACCGTCAGGAAGATGTCGGAGGCATACGGAGTGACGACGATTTTACTGATGTTAGCGATTGGTGCGGAAACTCCGTCTTTTACTGAGGATATTACCGAGATATCGGAACCCGAACGAACTTCAAGAACATAACTCTCGCCGTTATATTCAAAGGAGGAAGATGATTGACCCAGATTCTGTTCCGCCATCGTCTTTTTCAAAGCGGTCAGGGTCGTTTCTGAGGCTAATTTAAAGCTGAAATCGGGTTTAAAAGCTGCTTTATAAGCATCATATATATTCTTTGAAAGCAGGACCGCAGGTTTGAAGGTTGAAACGGTGATTTCGAGTTTTGAGGCTTGAATCGCATAATCCTCACTGCCGTAGCTAAAAATGGTCTCTCCGGCGTTATATGCTTTAAAGAAAGCGCTCTTAAAAGCCTCTGACAAATTGAAGCCGGAAGCAGGCGAGTAATTCATATTTCCGCCGAGCAGGGTAATTTTCAACACCGGGTTGCCCTCATTGAGGAGATAAGAATCATCACCGACTTGTTGGATCGAGAATGTGAGATCTTTGCCGTTTATTTTTGCGGAGAAAGTCGGCGTGCCGTTATTTCTAGCCAAAATAAACTGCGCAAGGCCGAGCGAATTAAAATTTTTGCCCTCTGCTACATCGTAATAGTAGTTGTTGTTGACGGTTGCGCTTGCATAACGGGAAGATTGATCTTCTTTTTTATAGAAGATCTGTGTCTCTCCGAACGGATGCAGAAGGCCGCCGACAAACGAGAACAAAAACATTGCGATAATGATGATCAGACCGGCAATGGCAAGGCGGTTTCGTATAAAACGCCTCATGACCATCATCGATGGGGAAAGGACCTTTATGCGCTGAACATCGTCGAGCGTTTTTTCGGCGGAAGAGGATCCGTTTTGAGCGTTGGGGTCGTTTATTTCTCTGTTTAACTCTTCGGGTAAATTGGTTTTCTTTATCTTATCGTCCATTTTCGGCGCCTCCTCTCTAATTAACACGGACTCTCGGATCGACCACGGCATATAAAATGTCGGCGATCAGAGTTCCGAGAAGAGTCAGTGCCGCTAAAAACAGCATATAGAACATGGAGAAAGGCAGATCCCCTTTAATCATGGCGTTATAAGAAGTATATCCGATACCGGGAATCGAGAAAAGTTGCTCTGTGATCATCGCGCCGGCAAACAAGCTCGGAAGCGTACCGCCGACGATCGTGACGATCGGAATCAAAGTGTTGCGGAAGGCGTGTTTATTAATAACCGACCGCTCGGAAAGGCCTTTTGCACGGGCGGTGCGGATATAGTCCGAATTGAGAACTTCAAGCATATTGGTGCGGGTATAACGCATCAGGAAACCGATGCTGACAATGGTCAGCGTCAGCACGGGGAGAAGAAAATGCGCCGAGACATCCATCGCCTGCCCTAAACCTGTCATCTGGTCATGGAAGCGGCTGACCTTACCGACGGGCTCAAGCCAATTGAGTTTAAATGCAAAAACCAATTTCAAGAGCGTCGCAAAGAAAAACGAAGGAAGCGAAATGCCGACGAGAGCGAATACGGTGACCGAATAATCGGTCCTGCTGTATTGTTTCCGTGCGGCTATAATTCCGAGCGGGATAGCAATGACTAGTTCCAAAATCAAAGAAGCAAATCCGAGATAAAAAGAATCCCAAATGACATCTTTGAACTTATCCACGACGGGTACGTTATAAACCCACGAGACGCCGAAATCACCTTTTAAAAGCGACCCGCCAATCCAGGCGAAAAAGCCCTCAAGGATGGAGCCGTTCATTTTATAGACTTCTTTCAATTGCGCCAAAACCTCGGTATAGCTCTTGCTTCCGGGTTTATTGGAGAGTTCACGTGCAACCGATTCAATATACGAAGTCGGTAGACAGCGAAGAATGGTATAGATAATCAAAGCGACGATGAAGAGAATGATTGCGCTCAACAACAGGCGTCTTACTAAAAACTTCCACATTTGTGCGTTTTCTCCTTGCAAACAGGATAGAATCTTCCGGAAAGCGCGGTCTAAGAGGAAAGCCCACCGTCAGGCGGGCTTTCCTCAATAGATAATAACTGAATAAACCGCAGGGTTTTATTTGGCTTCGTAGACCTCAAGAGTTTCGATATCGCTCATCCAGCCCCAATATGTCGTGATATCCGGCGTAACCGTTTCGATGTTGACACGTTCGGTGCTGAAGACGATAATATTCTGTCTCTGATAAGACGGAACTTCAACTGCCCAATCGAGGATGATGTCCAGGCAAGCCTTATAGGTCGCTTTTCTGAACGCCTGATCCGCGCTTGCACGGGCGTCAACGATCGACTTATCCAAATCGGCATCGTTGATATGGTAGTGGTTGGAATCAGAGCCGCCTTTACCGACAATACCGGAGCTGTGATAGACCTGGTACATATCCGGGTCGATGGTGGCTTGCCATGCAGCCGTCCAGATTTCCTGGGTTCCGGCGTCAAGGCGATCCCAAAGGATCGAAGAATCAGCCAGGTCGGAAACCGTCAGTGTAATGCCGATGGTTCCGAGCGCAGCGGCTGCGTTGGAAAGCACCTGGAAGTTCGGGTGATCGCCGATGCCGTCGCCGGGGATCAGGGCTTCATAAGTGAGTTTGGCACCTTCGGGCGCTGCGGTGAATTTACCGGTGGCATCGTTGAAAGTATAACCGGCCGCTTTCAGGAAGCCGATTGTAGCTTTGAGCGCCGCAGCATATCTGGCTTCGGCATCCATTGCGGAAGTATAGATGTCTTTTCCGTCGACATCTTTAGAGAACGCAACCGCATAATCGGCATCCGATTTTTGCGGAGCAGCCCAGGAGGTGTTGGAAATCGGATAGTTAATGACTGCGGCCGCATCGCCGTAATAGCTGTTGATGGCGACGTCGCGATAAACGGCAAGCAGAGTTGCGATACCTTTTCTAAGATTCTTGGAAGCGGCGGAAGAACCATCGGTGCCGACTTTGATTGTATCTGCATTCATGCCGATATAGCCGTAGCCGAGGTTGTCGACGGAGTTGGTCGTGAGGACCGTGCCGTTGAGCTCGCCGCCGTTGATATCACGAATCTGCTGGAACTTGGTCTTGCTGCCGCTCGGGTTGGAAACGTCGACAGCGCCGGATTGAATCGAGGTGATCTTGTCGGCTTCGCCGACTTCTTTGAACTGGATGTATTGAAGTTTCGGGCAGCCTTTGTAATAATTCGGATTTGCTTCGAAATAGACAACTTTATCTTCGAACTTCACGAACTTATACGGGCCTGCACCCACCGGATTGGAGGTCTTTGCCTGAACACCGGAGAGATCGCCGAAGGGGAAGCCGAACTTATTATTGGCGTAATCATACTGGGCCTTGTCGCCGTAATAATGCAGCGGGGTAACGGAGATGCCGAGAATGGAGTAAATCGCCGGAGCTTCGTAACCGGTGGTAGTTACTTCAATCGTATAATCGTCGATCTTCTTGATGCCCGCGATGTTCGGAACGCCCTGTCCGCCCATGCTTTCGTCTTTGGGACCGTATTCGCTGATGAACTTGGCGGAAGCGGTACCGAGAACGTCGGATTCATCAGCTGCTTCGGTGGTAAAATAAGCAACCGGATCGCCCTTATATTTCGCATATGCTTCTTCATAGTAATTTTCAATAGTGGGATAAACGCCATTCTTAATGTCAAATGTCTTGCCGGAAAGAGTCGTCAAAACGCCGTCTTTCACTTCGCCGAATCCCCAAATCGCAATACCGAATGTAATCTGAAGACCAGGAGTCGCAGTGATTTCATCAACTGTCTTACCGGTCATGGCTTCGCCGTAAGTGACTCCGTTGCCGGAATCGGCGCTGACATAATTGGCCATGCAATAGTCGACGATTGCCTGGACATCTTCGGTCCAAACCGATTTAACGAGTGCCCAGAAACCATCTTGCTGTGCCTGAGACCAGGTGTCTGTCGCTGCCCAGACATGAGTCGGACCCGCGGCATAGATATCCGCAGCCATCTTCTCATATTTGGCATAGACCTCATCGGTCGTCTGGGTCTGATAATTCTGCAGACCGACGATGCCGTAAGAGGACAAAGTGGTGGAGCCGACATAGGTCGGGTCGCAGAGAACATAATATGTGAAAATAATGTCATCTGCAGTCAACTTTTCGCCGTCGGAGAATTTCACGTCGTCTCTGATTTTGGCTTGGTAAGTAGTCGAACCATCGGCGTTTTGAGTGACTTTCAGATCGGAAATGCCCTTATATGTATATTCGGTTCCGTTATAAGAGATTTTCTCGCCTTCAATCGCTTTATAAACAATACCGCCGGTTCTGTCTGTTGTCATCAAGGAGACCTGCGTCAATGAGACAACGTCTGTATCCATGGCTGTGTCGGAAAAGAAGGGGCTGAATTTTCCGCTGAAGGGATCATACGCAACGACCAATGGTGTTTTAATCGTCGCTTTTTTCGGAAGGGCAGAGCAGCCGGCAATCATGCCGAGGCACATTACGACCGCCAGTGCGATTCCCAAGACACGCTTGAGGGACAATTTCATCAAGACCTACCTCCAATTCATAATTCAACTTTACAATTCTGATAAAGTTTGTGTGATTGTACCATAGAGCTCGTAAAAAGTCAACAGGTTTTTATGGAATGGTACGAAATGTCACATATTCATCACATAAAAGGCGTATTTATTTATATTTGTAACGAGCTTTAACAAGAAAAATTCACAAAATTATATAATTCGAATGGATATCATTGACAAGCCGAAGCGGAAATGATATTATTCCGTTTATATAATTATATAAAAAACGGAGGTGCCCCGCAAAGTGAAGAAAGAAAATACATATCCTGTGGGGAAAACGATCAATCGGCTGATAAAACATCTCGGAGCGGTGGACAAACCTCTTTGGGGTTATTTTATTCTATATACTTTCTTTGCCGGCATATACCCGATTTTAGCCGTAATTCTGCCTAAACTTTTAATCGGCGAATTAATTACTTCAAATCCCCGGATTATTCATATTATTTTTATCGTTTTTAGCTTTTTGGGAGCGGCATCGCTGTTCGGATATCTGAAAAGCGTCCTATACGGCATCACCTATCCGCGAATGACGATGATCCGAATTGAATATCTGCGGGATATGGCCGTCAAACTGATGACAATGGATTACAAATATTGTGAGGACGCCTCTTTTAATGAGGAGAACGGTAAGGCTTTTGATTCAACAAGCAGCAATATGAACGGAATCGAGGGCGTTTATCATAAATTATTTGAAACGCCTGCGATTTTCTTGACTTCAATCTCTTTTATCGTCTTTATCGGCATGCTGGATATTTGGATTTTGGTCGCGCTGCTTGCTAATGTCGGAATGGTATATTTAATCGGCCGGTTCGGGCATTTTTTTCAATACAATAAACGTTCCGAGTTAAAACACGGAGAGCGCAGGATCCGATATTACGATACCACAACACATGATTTTTCTTATGGTAAAGACATCCGGCTTTATAATTTTCGCAGCCGCATTTCAAAGAATTTTGAAACCGAAATCCGTGGGTATACCGATATCTGGCGATCGATTAAAAACCGTGAATACGGACTCGGATTTTTCGGATTGCTGACTCTGCTCATCAGCGATGTTGCGACTTACGGTCTTTTAATCGTGAAAATGAGGGCTGGAATGTCTATCGCCGATTTCTCTATGTATCTTGCGGCAATGGTCTCCCTATCGGGTTTATTGAAAACGCTGATTGACAATGTGACCTTCGTTATTAACGAGGGCCAGTATGCCCATGACCTTTTCGTGTTCCTGGATAAGGACCTCGGGGAAAAGGGCGGCGATCTGCCCGCGGTGAAAAATGACGCGCTGGAGATCGAATTCAGAGACGTGAGCTTCAAATATCCCAAAACTGATCGCTATATCTTCGAACATTTGAATTTAATAATCAGAAAGGGCGAGCGTTTGGCGGTCGTCGGCATCAACGGAGCCGGTAAAAGCACGCTGGTCAAACTGATGCTGGGTTTATTCCAGGTTACAGAGGCAGAAATTTTAATCAACGGAAGGCCGTTGAATGATTATAATCGGCTTGCGCTCTGGTCGATGTTCTCGGTGGTTTTTCAGGATATCAACATTCTTGCGTTCACTGTAAAAGAAAATGTCGCCTGCCGCTCCGACGGGATTGATGAGCATCGGGTAAAAGCGGCAATAGACAAGGTCGGATTATCGGATAAAATCGGAAGCTTCGCAAAAGGTCTCGATCAGATGATGTTAAAGATCATCGAAGAAGATGGCGCGCTGTTATCGGGCGGAGAGAGCCAAAAGCTTGTGATTGCCCGGGCGCTTTATAAAGATGCCAATATGGTGATTATGGACGAGCCGACCGCAGCGCTGGATGCGCTGGCTGAGGCCGAAATATATGAGGACTTCAGTCATCTGGTCAAAGGCAAGACGGCTGTGTATATCTCTCATCGGCTTGCAAGCACCAAATTCTGCGATAAAATCGCCTTGTTTGACATCGATGGTCTGTGTGAATACGGCAATCACGCAGAACTGATGCAGAAACGCGGAAGTTATTATAAGATGTTCACGGTACAGGGGAAATACTACAGAGAAGGAGCCTCTGTGAATGGATGAGAAAAAGCGCAGGCGCGGGCAAAACCTCAAAATGCTGATTTTGTTTTTTTCTCTGGCTTGGAAAATCTCTCCGGCTTATATTTTGATTTTAATCGCGAACGCTGTGATCGGGGGCGGTCAGGTGCTTGCGAACGTCATTCTGCCAAAGTTTTTGGTCGAGGAGCTCGTAGGGCAGATGCGCTCACGTGAATTGTTAATATTCGCCGGGATTATTATCTGCGGAAATCTGCTGTTTGCCTTTTTAAATAACACGGTCAAACGTCTGTTGGATGTAAGAAATATTTATGTGCGCCATAGCTTGTCGCGGGCAATGGCTGATAAAATCATGAATATCGAATACGGACATCTCGAAGATCCCTATTATCTCGATTTAAAAGAACGCGGTGTCTTCGCCATCAACAACCAATCAGCCCTTGAAAATTTAATTAACAGTGCGGCGACAGCGCTTAAAAGCGCGGTAACTTTAATCGGCCTGATGACAGTCATGTTCACGCTGAGTTGGGTGCTGGTGTTGCTGCTTTGCACGGCACTCGCCACGACTTTATTATTCAATAGAAATTTTAAAAAATATCAACTTAAATTCTTTGAACAACTGCTCCCGGTCAACCGGCGCTACGGTTATTATGTCGGGCTGACTTTTGATGATAAGATTCAAAAGGACGCGCGGCTTTATAACATGGCGCCGATGATTACCGACCGGATCACTTATTATAATGCCGATATTAATAATTGGTTTACGAAATTCAACCGGCGCTACGGGCGTTTTAGCGGACTTGTCGGCATTATAGGCGATCTTCAGGCTGCGCTTGCCTACGGTTATGTCGGAATTCGGGTAATTACAGATAAACTGGGTTCGAGAATCGGTCTCGGTTCATTTACAATGTATGTTTCGTCGGCAATCAGCTTTTCAACCACCTTTACACAGCTTGGAAACAGTGTTATCACCATCAACCAGATGCTCGGTTACCTCGATCCGTTCTTTGAATTCATGCGCATCCCCGACCAAAGAGAAACAGGCGGGCATGTCGTCTTTGAGGACGGAATTAAAAGCATAGAGTTTATTAACGTCACCTTCACTTATCCCAAGTGCGAAAAACCTGTTTTAAAAAACATCTCTTTCAAGATCGAAGGCGGCGAAAAAATTTCGATTGTCGGCCTAAACGGAGCAGGCAAGACAACGCTGATTAAATTGCTTTGCCGACTGTATAAACCCGATTCCGGCATGATTAAAATCAACGGCATGAATATTTTCGAATATGACCATGAAAGCTATTTGGCGCGCATCGCAGCGGTATTTCAGGATTATCGCCTCTTCGCATTCGGCATCGACGAAAATATTACCTGCAAGCCCAGCGGAACCGATGATATTTCTATTGACAATCTGCTGACGCAAGTCGGCCTAAAAGATAAGATCGAATCTCTGCCGAACGGCATCAAGACAACGTTAGGCAAGGCTTATTCACCTGATGGCGTCGAGCTTTCGGGTGGTGAGAGCCAAAAAGTGGCCATCGCCCGTGCGCTGTATAAAAACGCATCGTTTATTATCCTCGACGAACCGACTTCTGCGCTGGATCCGCTCGCTGAGGCGGATATCTATGCCAACTTCAATAAGCTCGTCGGGGATAAAACAGCGTTTTACATCTCTCACCGGATGTCGAGCAGTGTCTTCTGTGACCGGATACTGATCCTTCAAGACGGTATGGTAGCTGATTTTGACACTCACACCGCCCTGATGGCTAAAAAAGACAGTTTATATTTCAAGCTTTTTAATTCACAAGCGGAAAATTATAAAGAATGATATAATATTCATATTGGGTTATAAAAATGAATTATTGAATATTGTCGATTTTGGAATAAAAATAGGTATATTTTTTCCTACTCGCCGAACACTATAGACGACTCTCGGCTGGGAGGTTGATCTCATGATTGGTGATCCTAAGAAAGACCCGAAAAAGCGCAGCCGGTCTCACGGCGTCGAAGGAAATATCGCGATGTTTACGATGAATACAACGGCGTCGGCGAATGAGATGACCGGTGCGGTGCCGTCGATCGGCAATATGCCGATCGATGCCGACGGCCCGCTGGATCTGTTTCCCGATCTCACAACAGACCCGGAGGACGATTGAAAAAAACCGCGCAAACGTAAGACTTGCGTTCGCGCGGTTTTTTCTGCGTATAATAATTCGAATCGAAAAAATCCCGATATCACCAAACCTCTACTATTTTGGCAATTGCGTATAAATCATTCTCGCTAATAAATCCATCTGACGGACGCAGGATTTTTGGTAGTCCGTCAATTGATTTACATCGCGGGCGCGGGAGGTGTATTCCATCTTTATTCCCTCAATTTCGGAGAGGTGGTATTTGGCGGTGCAGGGGTATGCCATCGTCTCGGTCAGCGACGCTAAAGTTAGAAATGCTTGAACTTTTTCGGCGGTTTCGGACTGCGTCATGTAATTACGGCAGAGCCATGAATAAAGCTGCGGGTGAAAATTGCCCATAATGCCGCTGAATCCTGCCGCTCCGCTGTGCAGGGAATCCAGCAGCGTCAGTGAGTTGGCATTGAAAAGATTAACACCGGTGCCGTCCAGCTGCTTGATGCGTCCGGCAATCGTTTTGGTGTCACAGCAAGTGTCTTTGATAAAAGTGAATCGCCCGGTTTTGATACAGGCATTGAGCATTGCGGGGGTGAGCAGCCGTTTATACGGATAGGGGCACTCATAGACGCCGAGTGCGGTATCTTTGGGCAATTGCTCGGTTAAAGCATTTAAATCGCATACCCATTTCGCGTCGCCGGTGTTGTCGATGTCGAATCGGTTGGAGATCAAAATTACTGCATCGACGCCGGTTTCGGCAATCAACGTCAATTCCTTGACCTGATCATCAAAACTTTCGGAGATATGTCCGGAAGCGACCACCGTCATGGCCTTGCGTGAACCACCGATAGCTGCAAGGGCATCGGCCTTTTCTTTCACGTTTCTTGCCAGCGATACCCGCTCATTGAGCGATAAAAAGAAAATCTCACTCGATTGGCAGGCGGTAAAGATTCCGTCACAACCCTTATGATAGTACCATTCGACCAGCGCATCCACCGCGCCGAAGTCGATGTTGCCATTTTTGTTGTACGGCGTAATCATAGTCGGATACACGCCGTGGTTTGGATTTTTGTTCATTAGTGTTCGTGTTCAGTCGATCTCTGCGCCGCCCCATTCGACGACCGTGAACCCGTTCCTTTCGAATTTTTCAAATGTCTGCGGTGCAATTGTAACCGGCTTTTGAAGCGGTTTAAAGATCATAAATACCCGAAGCGTTGAATTCGGTTTCGGAGTGATCTCGAGTTTCGCATTGTCAGTATAACTCACATGAGCAAACGAAATCAAGTTAAAAGCGTTTTTCTCCATCTGCGGCAGCCAGCAGACGATGAAGTCGTTGTATTCGCTCGGAATCAACCCCATCTCGGAGAGCGCCTTTTTCAAAAACGCAGCCGTGTCCGAGCCCTTGACGCAAAAACCCTTGTCAAAGGTGAAAACCGTATTCAAATTGCCCTCCCAGAACAGGTAATTATATTCCTCGCCGCCGACAATCAACTTTCCGTTCGGATAAGCCGTGACCTTCCAGCCGTCTTTCGGGTATGCCGGATAGGTACAGCCCAATGTACCGTTTAAATCGAGCGTGACCGTCACATCGGTAACTGTTTCAGGGTAGAGGTAAAGTACCGGTTTTTTCGCAGGGGTAGTTTGAACAATTCCATATTGTGCCAAACCGATCTTCCATTTTCTGATATTAGGCACCATCGTAAAATTAAAATAAAAATACAGGTGATCTTTATTTGGAACCGAAGAAAGGTAAATAGAATCCACGTATTCATGATCACTATAATGATCCTTATAAGCAACTTCAAAAGTTGTTATCGAATCATCAACATGAGAATAAATGATTCCGTCTTTTTCTTTATAGGGCTTTCCGCTTTCAAAGAATGAGCTGAAATCTTCATTAACATATTCATCGGTGAAGTATTTTGCAAATTCTGCCTTGAGTTTTTCAACAGTGTTATACTTTTTATCAGTAATTTTATAATATGTCACGCCGTCTATTTCGATTGAATCGTTCGGGTCGCATGTTTCCGCTCCTCCGATTAAAATTATTACCTGAGGGAACACGTTTTCCATGAAGTCATTGAAATCGGCCTGCGTCATGATTTGGTCGATATCTTTCGAAACGGTTGATGGTGAAGAAGATACTTTCGAAACCGTCGATGCTGCCGACGAGGCGACGGATGTCACCGTCAGAGAGGAAGCAGCTTCAAAGTTCGGTGTACTCGAATTTCCCGAAAGATCACTCTCGTTACTCGGGACAGCACAACCGCATACAATGATGGTAATGGCAATGAGAAGCGGAAGTATCTTTTTCAAAGCAATTCCTCCTGATAAATATTAACACAAATTGTTTTCAATCAATCTCCGCGCCGCCCCATTCGACGACCGTGAACCCGTTCCTTTCAAATTTTTCAAAGGTCTGCGGCGCAATCGTGATCGGCTTTTCGAGCGGTCGATATGCCATGGCGACCCGCAAAACCGAATCAGGTTTGGGTGTGATTTCGAGCTTGGCGTTATCGGTATAATCCTTGCCGACGAACGAGATCAAGTTGTAGGCATTGCCCTGTAATTTCGGCAGCCAGTAGACGATAAAATCGTTGTATTCGCTCGGAATCAGCCCCATCTCGGAGAGCGCTTTTTTCAAAAATGCCGCCGTATCAGACCCCTTGACGCAGAAACCCTTGTCAAAGGTGAAAACGGTGTTCAAATGACCCTCCCAGAACAAATAGTGATATTCCTCGCCTCCGACAATCAGCTTTCCATCCGGATAAGCCGTGACCTTCCAGCCGACTTTCGGATACGCCGGATAGGTGCAGCCCAATGTACCGTTTATATCGAGCTTGACGGTCACATCGGTGACTTTTTCGGAATAAAGGTAAAGCACCGGTTTGCCCATCGGTGGGAAGTAAAACCCGTCTGCCGGATAAACATTACAAACCGCATCTTTTATTTTCCATTCACCATTGATGCGTTTTATCTCAAAACGGTAGTTTAGAAACGGATCCGTTCCGTTTTTAATCGTTAATAAAGTGATTGTATCATCATTTGATTCATCATCACGACCAAACCACTTTTTGTCGTATTCGCGGTTAGCGCCCGCGGTTTTCGGATAGACATAGACAAACTCGTCTTTTTCGGTATAGGTTATATAATTTTCAAAATGTTGATTGATAAATAATCGATTCATCTCAGCGTCAGTGTATTCTGCGATGAAGAATTTCGCTAATACTGCCTTGAGTTTTTCGACGGTGTTATATTTTTCATCCGTTATTTTATAATAAGTCACCCCGTCTATTTCAATAGAGTCGTTCGGGTCATATGTTTCTTCACCGCCGAGCAAGATCATAACTTGTGGTAGCACATTTTCAAAAAAATCGTCAAACTCGGCCTGCGTCATCGGTTCGTTTTTAGATGCGGTTGAAGGTGAATAGGTTTTTGAGGAAGCCGCAGAAATTTGCGAGCTTGATACGACTGTTCCTGTCGGCAGAGAAGGAATGGCAATGTAACTTGAAACAGCACTGTTTGCCGATAGTAAACTCGAACCTCCCGAAGGAATGCTTCCGGACTTCGGTATCGCACAGCCGCCGATCAACAATATCGCCGAAAGAACAAAAAGAACGAACTTTTTCATGTAATAATCACCTCTGTTTTCCATCATAACATATATAGGATGGAAAATCAAGGAATTATTTATATTATGATGCCGTCGGGTTCGGAATCATACGATAAGCGTTGCCGGTATTGATCAGTTGGTATTTTACCGAGCCGTCCAGCCATGCGGAAAGCTGCTCTTTATTGAGCATTACAGGCATCCGATCATGGATATCGGTGATGTTATCATCTGCGGGCTTGGTCAGAATCACAAACTCTTTACCTTCATTTGTGACGCGGTAGAGCCCTGCCATAAAGATGCCGCCGCCCTGTTCGTTGGTGAATGAGAACTTGATTTTGGTCTTGTCGGGCAGGGTCTTCCACTCGTAATACCCGTGCGCCGGAATGACGCAGCGGTAGTGGTTGACAAACGGCGCAAAAAAGCGTGAGGAAGCCGCGTTTTCGCTCTTGGCATTGATGATGACGCCCTTGCCGTCCCACTTTGCAAACCCCCATTTGACCATCTGAACGGCGGGTTCGCCGTTTTGCATCAAAATAATCGGCACGACGTCGGTGGGGAAGACGTCATCGTCCTTTTTCGGGGTGATTTCAATTTCGCTCTGTGACAGCCGAACCGAGATCGCACGCAAAATCTCACGGATCTCCATAATCTCCTCTTCGGTGTTCGGGATGTATCTTCCGCACATAATGCCCCTCCTATAAGATATTTAAACCGATGTCCTCATCGGTGGTCATAGCCGATTTGTTGAGTTCAAAATTCCCGAGCCGTTCTTTTAACTCCGCAATCACGGCCTTGATGTCGGGCGGCACGTTCTCTTCTTCCGAGAGCAGCGAGAGCTGCCCGAAACGGTTATCCTGAAGGTCGTTCAGGTGGATGCCGATGCTGCGGACGGGGTTGTCCTTGATATAATTCTTTTCAAACAGCAACTTTGCGTTTAAAAAGATCGACGTCTCATCAGCGGTGTGGCGGTCCAGCGTGGTCTGCCGGATTATTGCCGTAAAATCGCCGTATTTCAAGTTGATCCCGATGCACCTTGCTTCCAGCGAGTGCTTGATCAGCCGCGAGTTGACCGCCCGCGCCAAAATGTAGAGCATCAGCAGCAAATCGTCCTCCGAGGAAGTATCTTTCGGCAGTGTAATCGTGTTTCCGAAGCTCTTGAACGGCATATCGGCGGGTACTTTCGGGTCAAACGAACTGTCGTCGCCGTTGGCAAATTGCCACAGCGCGATGCCGGATTTTCCGAACCGCCGCTTGAGCAGAGCAGGGTCGCTCTGCGCCAAATCACCGATCGTGAGAATGTTCAGGTTTTTCAACTTTTTACGCGTGGCGGGGCCGACGAACAGCAAATCGAATGCGGGGATATTCCAAATCACGGTCTTCAAATCGTCTTTGCGCAGCACGGTGACCGCGTCGGGCTTTTTTAAATCGGAGGCGAGTTTCGAAAAGATGTAGTTATAGCTGACGCCGACCGAGGTTGTGAGTTTAAGTTCGTTTTTAATCTGCTCTTTGATCTCAAAGGCGGTCTCGGCTGCTTTTTCGTATGAAGTAACATAGTCTTTCAATACAATCCACGCCTCGTCGAGCCCGTAAGGAATCACGTCAACCCCGTATTCGGCATAAAGCGCCCTCGCGAGTTTGGCGTAATGCACATATTTATTATAATCGGCATTAACCAGCGTCAGCCCGGGGGCTTTCTGTTTTGCGCTGTAAACGCTCTCTCCGGTCATGATGCCGCATTTTCCCGCCGCGTCGTTTTTAGCTAAAATGATACCGTGCCGGGTTGCGGGGTCGCCGCAGACCGCCATCGGGATGTCGGCATACTCGGGATGATCGATGGTCTCGACGGCGGCAAAATAATGGTTCATGTCGCTGTGCAAAATGAATTTCCCCATTTTTGTGTGCCGCCTTCAATCATGATGATATCTTGATTATGCCATAAAAATTGTACCATAAACCGGACTGTATCGCAAGCCGGCAGCTGATCTAGTACGGTGAGGGCTCGGTCTGTTTATTCATCATGGCGGGAAACGCATAGGCAGACGGTTTTCACCGTCCGCTTATGCGCTCTATAGATATCTCTGATAAGATCAATTCAGTTAAATGGAAGAATGAAAGGAATATTTCAAAATGGCAGATTCCTTTCTGAAAGCCGCATAATATTTTCAAGACAAATAAGAATATGGTAAAATGATGATATCAAAAAGATTACAGAATTTTACAGGGTTTCAATTGGCGATGTCTCAGCGAACGGATCATGTTTTGCTGCGTTTCTGCTCCAGACCACGATAGCAAGTATCACCAAAAGTCCGGTGAAAACATAGAGAGCGCCTTCAACTAACCAGACGTTGAGTTTATATCTCATCAATACCATAGCGATAAAATCGAGCGTTGCATGCAGAATGACCGCCAACGGATAAAACCAAAACTTCTTTTCTTTCGCTTTTTTTACCGCAAAGAAGACCAGCACCGAGAACGAAAGGTGCGCCGCAACCGCCGCAAAACGTTCGACGACGCCCACAAAAAACATCGAGGGTGGGGTTGTCGCAAGCGACTGAAGCGATGAATTCAAAGTTGATAGTGTAGCTTGATCGGTGATTCCAGCGGACAGCGTGTTATAATACCCCGAATTTAACATCAGCGAGATCACAACGTTGCTCACCATGCCGATATAGAGCAGATAAAACACCTCGAAACCGCCGTGTCCCGCTCCATACATCAGCGCGTTTCGATCGTTGCCCATCTTTTTGCGCAGCACCGTCTTATATGCGACGAAGCGCCCCGTCTCTTCAAAGATTCCCGCCATCAATCCGGCGACCGCCGCATAAATCCAGAGATTGCTCTTGATTTTAGCTCCGAGAGAGGAGTTGAATATAAGCAGGTTCGCTCCGCCCTCGAGCAGCAGCGCGAACACGATGAAAACCGCGCATCCAATGAAAAACGGCATGACGTCCGCTTTGTGCTTTTTACGCAGCGCCAGGAACATCACGAGCGGAATTGCGAGGCCGAACAACGAGACAATACCCATGCAGATTACGGAGGAAACCGGAACGGTATAATCCATAAAAATTCACTCCTCGCTTTTTTATTTTTGGTTGGGGTCAGATGTCCAGTTTTCAAGAAGAGATTTGTTTGAAAAGATATGACGTTCTCCGTTTGACTTATGTAAATAGACCCTCTCATCGGGATAAAAGCAGGTGTCTTCCGGTTCTTTTGTACCGATATCGAGGATCACTAAGACGTCGCTGCCGGAGTTATAAAATTGGTGAGCTAGGTTTTTTCCGCCGGGTTTTGAAATGAAATCTCCTTTTTTAATCGGGTATTCCTGCCCGTCGAATCGCAGCGTACCGCTGCCGTCCATAATCAAAAAGAACTCCTCCTGCTGCGAGTGGCTGTGGTATTTGGTGCTGTAAGCGCCCGCCGGAACCCGGTCAATGTTCACATAGAACTTTTGGCTTCCGACAGCAGCGCCGAGCGACTGCGTGATCAGTCCGACTTCATCGCGCCAAATAAAATCTTCTTTCAACTGATCGATATTTCCTATAATCATGTTCTTATTTCCTCCGTTTTTTAGAATTTCATTGGGCTTTTGTCAGAAAAAGCGAGTAGGGGATAAGCTTTCCGTCAATGGGTTTATTGCCGGAAAACACGGTTTGCATCGAAATGCTTTGAAACTCGCATAACCGCAAGGTGTTCTTCACATCATCTTCCGAAAAACCGTTGTGTCCGCCAAAGTCCGGATCGTTTTTATGAAAAGAACCGTCTTCTTTACATAAATCTATCCACATGAAAATTCCACCCGGTGTAAGCAATGTCTTTAAGAAAGCAATTTGCACTTGAATATCTATGATATGATGTAATACCATCGAGCTGAAAATGGCATCATAAGATCGTACGCTTAACTCTTCCGCCGTCAGAAATTGAACATTATCCGTGTGATTCAGTGCCTTTTTATCTTCGAAAACATTACGCATGCCCTCGGATGTATCATATCCGTAAATCATATCCGCATAAGGACAGAGCGCATAAGACAGCAGGCCGGTTCCGCAGCCGAAATCGAGGACGGCTTTTGGTCTTTTAGCCCAATTTTCCCGGATTGCTTTCGCCAGAGTGTTTGCCCGTTCAATTCGTAATGGGCTGTCAAAAGCCTTAGCCGCCTTGTCAAAATCCATGTTTATCTCCTTTACTCATAGAGTTCTATTGGCAGTGTATAAAACGACCTGCCAAAAAAGGGCGTCTGTAAACAGAATAAAAAAATAAAGTAAACAATTGAATTACTAAACTAAAATCTATAAAAGAGGCCCAAACGCCGAAAACATTCTTCGCTGTTGATTATTGATAATGAATATTAAATTGATAAAATGCGGTGAGGAATTTTCCGAATAATTGCTTTTCACCGATGCAGATGAATCCGTTTCGCTCATATAGGGCACGCAGCTTTTCGATGTGTGCCATACAATCCAACCGGAGCATGGTAAAACCTCTCTCCTTGCACATAGCTTTGGCATGATCCAACATCATATTAGAAAGGCCTTTTCCCGCGGCGAAACGTTTGACCGCCAGCCGGTGTACAAACAGGGACTTGCCCTTCGGAATATCGGGCCAGAAAAACGGATCGTAATCCACCACGGCCATACAGGCGGCGGGTTCACCGTCGAGCAAAGCGATTTGAAAATCGGAGGGCGTATACTCTTCCGAAAGCCCCGCCCAGGTGATATGTTCTTCGCTCCAAAGATGTTTTCCGGCGTTGTCCAGCCAATGGGCGGCATCTCCGAGAATATTTTCGATGACGGGGATGTCTTTTTCGGAAGCGGTGATGATTTTAATCATTTGATAACCATCCTGTAATTTAGAAAACGGAATAAACGGCTCGGGCTTTTCGGGATGTTCACCGAGCATCTTCTCCATCCAGATCAAATCATACCATCTGCCGAATTTATAACCGCATTTTGTGAAATGAGCAACTTGTTTGTAACCCATGGATTTATGGAAGAAAACACTCGTATGATCGAGATGTTCATCCTCGGCTTCGATATACCCGATACCGGCATTCAGGTTGATCACATGCTGGCGCTTTAGGGTGTCTTCCAATGCTTTGTAGAGCATTTTCCCGATTCCTTTGCCGCGGCAATCCTGTTTAATATAAATTGAAGTTTCAACCGACCGGCTGTAAGCCGCCCGCGCTTTAAATAATGACGCATACGCATATCCCACAATCCTACCTGATTCAACAGCGACCAGGAAGGGATATGCTTTCAGCGTGTTTTGAATCCGCTTGGTGAATTCCTCAAGCGAGGGAACTTCATATTCAAACGTAATTGCGGTGTTTTGCACATAAGGCGCGTAAATTTGCAAGAGTTCTTTTGCGTCTGCAGGAGTTGCTAATTTGATAGTGATTTCGTAATTCATTTTATTAATCGGCTTTCATAGAATTTGTTCGTATTAAGATTAGTTTTATACTGCGTCAAAAACCACCATGACATGACCATCAAGGCAGTCGACGGTCACCTCGGCTCGTCCGTCCTTATATTCAAAAGGGATTTCTTTTCCGGACGGCGCAAGGATTGCATGAGCGGGTGATTTCGATAACCGGACCGACAATCGTAGATTCACGAGCGGGAAAGGGTTATCGATGATATCCATGGTCTCGGTTTTACGCAAGGGGTAATAGCTGATCAAGTGCACCACCGTTTTACCGTCTTTCTCCACCACAGTCGTCTCAAGATGGGTCGGACCGTTATCTCTGACAAGCGGTTCGGGCATGATCCGATTGATACAGTTTTTCAAGATCAGGCGGTGGGGGAAACTCGCATTCTTGCCATAATCCGTGAAAATCGGAAACGCGAATGTGACGATTTGCCCTTTTTGAACAACCGCTGAATATCCTGACGGTTTATCGTAAGGCGTCTGGCCATGAGAGCAGAAATGCTCGTAGGTCCGCTCGAAATAGGGGTCAATCGCCTCGTATAAAGTTTGTGCGTCGTCTGAGGCTTTCATTCTGAAAGCGCGCTCATAGACCACATGAACCATATCCGGCAAGGTCTTTGCCATTGTCTCATCGGGTTTCAAATAGGAGACGGAGTAGGGCGAATCCCCGTGGGCGGAGATGCCGAGTTCCTGCATTACGGGCTGTCCTTTTTCACAGAGCGCTGCGCTTCCCGAAAATAACAACGCGCCGCCATTTTTAGCAAATTCGCGAAGTTTATCTCTGAGGAAAGCGTCTGCTTTGACCATTTCGGAGACGATCACAAGCCGGTAGTTTTGGAAATCCGCTTCGGGCGGCAAGAGATCGTATTGGCAGCGCAGTTCCTGCATCAGACGCGTAATACCGATTCCGGCGGGTCCGGGGCTGTCGCCGAGTTCGGGGTCGATCAGCACCGCAACTTCGCTCTTGAGTTTCCCGCCGCGATACCAAGGCTCACAGTCCTTCACATACCCGTAGATCTTGCCAAGCATTTCGTATACCGGTTTGTCCAATGTGCCGCGCGGGTGCAGCTGATCGCCCATTCCCAAACCGATGCCCTGGCTCATCATCAGGCAGCACTCATATCTCATAGCGGCGTCCGGTTTCAGTCCGCCGAAGTCCCCCCAGGCCTTATTGAAGCGAGAGGAGTGGCTGATGGTCGGCAGACCGAACGGACGGACATAACGGACGACATACGGAAACATCGAATAACCCGCGCCGCCTGTCGGGAGGCACTCGATTAAGATATGATTGATATATTTTTTCTCGATGTTCAAGTTCATCTTGGGGCGGCTGTTGAACCAGACCATCGGTTCAGGATGTCCCCGGTGGGCATCGTCGACCATCTTCCGGTAACGCTCCATATAGCCGCACGCGACTTCGCGGGCATATTTATTTCGGTCATTCTCATTCTGCGGATCGTAACCGCGCTTTTTCATCCCGTCGCAGGCGTATTTGGAGATGCTGGGTTGATCCCAGCACATGTCAAAGATGATTCCGTCCGCCGGGGCAAATTTCTTTAAAACTTCATCCAGCTGATCGGCAAGGTAATCCTGATAGGGGCTTGACATGTCCATGATCCGCCAGCCCGCTTCGAACGGCGCGGCCCACTTCACTTGTTTGTCGTCCGAGTCGACGGCAACCCAATCGGGATGATTTTCGGCTGCATATTCGTCGCACTGGACACTAAGATAAATGGGTGCCAAAATTCTTTGTTTATGCAGCGCTTCAACCTGTTCCGAAAGCAAATCCAATCCCGCAGGCAGTCCCGGATGGCGCTCGGGGCGTATTGTATTATAATAGAGCATGCCGTGGTGGCATTTAGCGAAGACACAAACACTGTCGGCGTTTGCCTTTGCAAAAATGGCCGCGAATTCGTCGGCTTTAAAATCGCACGCCACGTCGCGAATATGCGGGCTTGTGTGAAAATCTATATGTACGGTGCGTACAGGGAAACGCGATTCACTCTCAGTCATCATAACTCCCCTTATCTTCTGCTCAGTTCCTCATAAACTTCGTTATAATAAAGCGCGTTTTCGACCGGAGTGTTGGCGGGGATGTGGTTGCCCACAGCCATAAAGAAGCCCGGGCATTTTTTACCGATGTCCATGCAGCGCTTGACCTCGGCCCGAATCTCCTCTTTGGTGCCGAGCAATAAAATGCGGGTATCTGCGTTGCCGATAAAAACATGGGTCTTGCCGTATTTTTCGGCAATGTACTTCATATCTGTGGTCGGCTCCATTACAAACCCGTGGACACCGCAGCCCGCGATGTCGTCGATGAATTCGGTGTAACTACCATCGGAGGTATACATGATCTTTTTGCCGCTCTCAATCAAAGGCGCGAACATCTTTTTATAATTCGGAAACAGGAATTTCCGATACCAGTCGGGGTGTAAAAACGCGCCCTCGGTCCAGACAATGTCGTCGTGAATCATCACAACCGGTGCATCGGACTCGGCCAGGGCATCGAAGAATTGTTTGATCCATATGCAATAACGGTTCGCGAATTCGCCGAATTTTTTTGGATCAATGCCCGCCGCTGACAGAAGGGTATCCCAGCCGAGCATCGCAATCAGTCCGGACATGCAGGTGACATAGATACCGGTCATATTGACCAGATCGGTAAATTCGCCGTTCATTTTAGCGTATTGCTTATTGAATTTCCCAATCCACTCGCGCTTGTCGATCTCGCCGTAGAACTCCATCGGGTCAAAATCAAACACATCCTCGGGGTCGGAGAACAGGGAAATGAGCTTATTGTCATAATCGACCCCGCCTGCTGCATAGACGGCATGCCCCATCCGGGTTCGCCTGTCCCCGAAAATATCTTCTCCGATTAAAATATTCCAGAAAAAATCATAATTCCACGCCTTTATAAATGTTTGACTGGCTCGGTTTTTCACCTCGTCGGGGCTGTTCGGGCTGACTTCGATACCGGTCACGGCTTTGATCAGATCCCAGTGGCCGTGCGCAGAATATTCGGTACGCGGCACTCTGGCCGGCATCTCCAGATTGATTGCGGACATCCCATCGGCATATGACATATGTGTTACATCCTTTCAGAAGTTAAATTTTGTAGTCAATATAATATAAAAAATCGGAGAAGAGAACAACTTAATTTGAAAAGCTTTTGCATTCCCGGCACATCGCAAGCACATTTTCAACGGGCGCATCACGCGGGATATCATCGCCTGTGCCGAAAATATAACCGGTTTGATTGCGGAACAGTTCCAGACACCAGCGGGTTTCATTGCATACTTGCTCGACTGTGCCGTTCAAAAGCGTAAGCGTGTTAATGCCGCCTTTGAGGCAGACGCGGCCTCCGAGTCGCGCTTTTGCGTCTTCCAGTTTAACTCCGCCGAGCGGGTCGAGCGGTTCAATCGCGTCGACACCGGTTGCTGCCATCAGATCGAAAAGCGGTGCGGAATTGCCGCAGATATGTAAGTAGACCTTCATGCCGAGCGCGTGAAAAGCATCGGTCGCCTGCCGGTAGCGGGGCAGGCAAAACTCTTCGAAAAGCTGCGGGGAGATGACCGAGGCGCTGGCCCAGGCATCTCCCATATAGATGCCCTGAAATCCGATGCGGGCGAATGCCTTGCCCACCTCAATGCTCTGAAGCGTAAAGTGCTTCATGGCCTCATGCACCAACTCAGGTGAATCGAGCAGATCAAAAATCGCAGTTTCGGAACCGCGCAGCGCGACCAGCGGATTCATCGTCTGTCCCGCTGCATGTCCGGCTAAAAAAGCCCGTCTGTTAATCCGTTTTGCCAAATCTCGCGCGCCGTCCATATATCCTTTTTCAAGCAGTTCGTCGGCAGTCAAGTATTTGAGCGAGGGAATCTGTTCCAGCGGCACACGGGTCGGATTTATCCAAAGGTCTTGATCGTCTTCGTCAGGGAAGCGGCTGACAGGTTCTCCGGTATCTTTTTTGACAAGATGCAGCATCCCGTCGATGTACTTTCCGGTAAGTTGCTCATAAAAGACCGGGAATTCATTATAAGCGGCAACCTCAAAACCGTCAAATCCGTATAGTTCCCATGCGGCGTATAACGTATCATAATTCAACGGGGGATTGAGGATGACCTGAGACACCTTGTGCCCGCTTACACGAGAGGCGTGCATAAACGTGATGACCGGAAAGACAGGCGGCCTGTCAACGGGTTTGCATTCCATTGCAGCGGTGACGCGCTCGACGGCGTTCATTTCCTGCATCTTTTTCTCTTTCTGCCGAAACGGCAAATAAAATACGAATAAAGGCGTTAAGGATATTATAGCGAAAAGCAATTCGGAATACAACATTAGAAATTGCTTCTTCAAACCGAAAATCATATTGCCTTTTTTACTCAATCGTTTATAATCAAAGAAGCGCATATCCGAAAATAGTATGATGAAAGCGGCGAAATTCTTGAAGAAAAAGCTTATTCTTAGTGCGGCTGTCATTCTTGTTATCTCTATTTTTACAGACATCATCTGTGGGTTGTTATTGGGTTCAATTCCATTTTGGCTGCCATACATAAAAATCGCATTATTGATTGCTTGCTTGATTTTCTTTAAGCTTTCGAATGAACTCTCCGGCCTTTGGAGAATCTCGGCGATCGGCACCGTTTATACGGTCATGGATTTGATCGTCAAATGGGTCTCCGGCTCGGCTTTTTGGAAATCGGCATTTTCCTCAGACAGCTTTATCGACACAGTCGGGAACAGCATGCTGCTCAAGTTTATCACCGTTATCCCGATTGCCGCGTCATTTTTCTTTCTGTTTAAATCATCCGAGGAATTTTATCTCTGCCGCGGTGACCTTCGAACAAAAGCGCATAAAATCGTCTGGCTGGGGATTCCGGAGGGAATAATCGGCTGGGGCAAACTGGCTGTGATCTCAGGTGTTTTGATCACACTCGGCACCGGATTGCTCGGAATGGCGACCGCGCTCGGGTTTCAATTTAAAAATGCCGAACAATTGTTGCGCTATATTCCGGTAATTTTATTATTCGCAATGTGCAACTCGTTCAGCGAGGGACTGATTTATCGCTGCGGAATACTCGGCGCGCTGAAAGAAATCGTGCCGCAAGGGTATGCCGTGCTGATGTCAGCGGTGTTTTTCGGCATCGCTCATTATTACGGAGTCCCGGGCGGTCCCCTCGGTGCTGTGATGAGCGGATTGCTCGGTTGGTATATGGCGAGGAGCATGGCCGAGACCAAGGGCATGGTGTCTGCGTGGATCATTCACTTTATGCAGGATACCGTCATCTTCTCGATGATGGTGATGATGAAATAATCATTTTGGGAGATTTTCATGAACGGAATCGGCGAAAGAAAAGCGCGTTGGAACGAATTTCTCTATGGCAACGGGAATGTTCGTCAAATCCTGATGGTCAATACCCCTTGGCTCGAAGAAGAAAGACCCAGTATATGGCCTGAGTTAAAGCAGGAGCGTATTGATTGGATCTTGCGTAAATATGAAATGTTGATGAAAAGAGCGCAATGGCTGGACGACGACACCGTCCCGTTTTTGGATATGCTGACCGGCACCGATATTTTCCCGGAGGCGTTCGGCTGCGCTGTTTACAGACCGGACTTTGCCATGCCTTCTGCACGTCCCCTGGTTCATACCGCATCCGAAGCGGCCAAGCTTAAAGTACCGATGTTGTGGGATTCGTCGTTGGCATACCTTTTCGAAATGGCGGATAAGATTCAGGAGAGAACGGGGAAAGACGCCGTTTTCAAAGTGCCCGACAATCAGAGCCCGATGGATATCGCAACTCTGATCTGGGATAAAAATGAGTTTTACATCGCCATCCTCGAGGAACCCGAAGCCGTGAAGGAACTGGCATATAAGGTTTATTTGCTGCAGACCGAGTTTTTCGACGAGTGGTTTCGCCGTTATGGGAAGAACCATATTGCCCATTATCCGAATTACTATATGGATCACGGCATCACCTTAGCGGACGACGAGGTCGGTATCGTCAGTTCGGAGATTTTCAAAGAATTTTATCTTCCGGAGCTTTGCGCGCTCTCCGACCGGTACAGCGGGCTCGGCATGCACTGCTGCGCGGATTCCCGGCACCAGTGGGAAAACTTCAAACTGATCCCCAATCTGCGTTTGTTGAATCTGGCAAGACCAAACGATATATTAGTTGAAGCATACAAATTCTTTGCCGATTTTACCGCGCAGTATCACTGCTGGTGCGGAGACGGCCCGGCATGGACCTGGCCGAGCCAGCGTCCCGAGAATGCCCGAATCGTCTGCGATGCGACTGCAGAAAACAAAGAAGAAGCCCTTGAAATCAGTGAGCGCTTTCGGGAGATGTGGGAAATAAAAACATTCAAAGGTGATTAAATGAATAAGTTTGACAAAAAACTAAGAAGGGACGGATTGATATGAGCGATACCAAACAAACGCACTCATTTTTGTTGAAACTGATGTACACAGTGACCATTCTGATTGCGGGTGGTCTCGGAATCGGAATACTGGCCGTATCCGGCACAACGCAGTGGATTTTCGGTGTCGATTGTCCTCGAGTGGTTTCCGGTCTCGTCGCCAGTGTCTTTTTGTCGTTTGCATTGATATCGGTTTTGGGCTTGAGAGACCCGGTAAAGTATATACCGATCCTGTTTATGCAGCTGCTGTATAAGACCGTCTGGCTATGCGTTGTCGCCCTTCCTCTTTTAATTGCCCGGGAAATAACATCAGATATGATACCGGTAATCGCAATTTTTTTGGCGGTTATTATCGGTGATTTGTTCGCCATACCGTTTAAAGTGTTTTTCGGAAAGAAGTCCACATAAGAATTATTATACATTCCATCACTTGTGTATATATTGGTTCGAGTCCCTTTCGGGCGGAGAGAGGAGTTTTAAAAAACATCCGGGTTTATCCCGGTTGCAAGCATCCCGCAACTGCCCGATTTGGGAATGTGGAATTAGGAATTAGGATTTTCGGAAATCTGATATGTGATTATGTTTCATTAAAAAACGAAAATATGTGAACTTGAATATTTTTTCATTGACCCACCTCCTTTACGCCAATTAACCAAATTATAACATATTGCCAAAAAAAGAGCAATGTTCGTATCTCATTTAGACAATAAAAGAAGCACCCGGAGGTGCTTCTTTTATTTGGCGGAGAGAGAGAGATTCGAACTCTCGTCAGGGTATTGGCCTGAACACGATTTCCAGTCGTGCGCCTTAGACCAGCTCAGCCATCTCTCCGCATCGCTGTGTCCAATTCGAAATCACGATTCAAGTGTTCCGGGTTGGGGCGCTCGAACATACTATCACAAAATCACCGGTCTGTCAAGAATATATCAGACAAATTTCTCCCCGTTTTTCATCCGCACTTCAATGCGTGTAATGCTGACATCCGCTTCGGTCGCACACTGTTCGCAAAATGCATCTGTCAGAAGGGTGGGGTTGATGTTTTCGGCCACTCCGGTCGGTAATATTGCCTCGAATTCGCATTTTTCACTGTCACCTGTGATTTTGCCGATTTTCACGAGTAACTTCAGGTCGATCTCTTTTGTCCCCGATTTTGTCTTTTTGATTACGATCACCTTGTCCGCATTCCAAAACTGTTTGAACTTTACTTTTACGCCGGGGTAGGTGAACACGATCCGATAAGTCGCCTCGGTGATGATCTTCGGGTCATTCACAGGTGGCGCGCAGCTTATCATATGCAGTTCGGGCGGCAAAAATCGATTCAGTTTTTCCACAACTTTTTCGCAGTCGATCTCGCTCTCGGTCTGGATGTCCATGCTCTCGCAGTCGCTTTCAATCCCGAGCGAAAGCGGCAGTGCGAAAGTCAACAAGGGGCGCGGATTAAAGCCCTGCGAATAGGTCATCGGCAGCTCTGCACTGCGCAGAGCGCGCATCATCGTGCGGTTGACGTCCAGGTGTGAGATAAAGCGCAAAACGCCCTTTTTTACAAACCACAGGCGATATTTCATTTGCTGCCTTCTTTCCCGCAGAATCCATAAACCGCCGCTCCGCAGCCGACGCACTTCGTGCGGCAGTTCGGCGTGGTAACGCCCTCGAGTGCCCGGTGGTATTCGCGCAGATAATGCGCCTTGGTTACGCCGACGTCCAAGTGTTCCCACGGCAGAATCTCATCTTCGCCAATGGTACGCGCGGCGAAAAAGTCCATATCGACGCCGCAAGTCTTGAACGCGTCAAGCCATACATCATATTTGAACCACTCGTTCCAACCGTCCAGTCGACAGCCGTTTCGAAAAGCCGTCTCGATGACAGTCGAAAGCGTCCGGTTGCCGCGCGCGAAGACCGCTTCAAGGCGGCTGGTCTCCATATCGTGATAATTATAGGTGATCTTGCGGGTCTTGATCGAGGAAGCGAGCAGCTTCTGCTTCCTCACAATCTCTTCCTCGCTATCCTGCCCGACCCACTGGAACGGGGTGAACGGTTTCGGGATAAAAGTCGACACGCCGATGGAGATATTCAACAGATGCCCCTTCGGGTTCTCGGCGTTTTGGTAATAGAGATCCACCGCTTTCTGTGCCATTTGGGCGATTGCGATGATATCCTCGTCGGATTCGGTCGGCAGCCCGATCATAAAATAGAGCTTCAGGGAGGTATATCCGCCGTTGAAGACAACTTTACAGGTGCGCTCGAACTCCTCTTCGGTGACCTGTTTGTTGATGACATCTCTCAGGCGCTGGCTTCCGGCTTCCGGGGCAAATGTCAGGCCGCTTTTCCGCACCGCAGAGACCTTATCCAATACCTCGGAAGAAAAATTATCTACTCGCAGCGACGGAAGTGAGAGGTTGACTTTTTGTTGATCGGTTTTCGCCGTGAGCTCGTCGAGCAGCGGAACGATTTCGGTATAGTCGCTGGTTGAAAGCGATGAGAGCGCCATCTCCTCATAGCCCGAGACGGTACATTCGTCGATCAGAATATCTCGCACGGTGTCGGCTTTGCGCTCGCGCACCGGACGGTAGATGTAACCCGCCTGACAGAACCGGCAGCCGCGGATGCACCCGCGAAACAGCTCTGTTGCGGCTCTCGATTGGACGACTTCGATATAAGGTACCGGCCCGGGCGGCGGTGCATACATCTTGTCAAGATCTTTGACAATGCGCTTTTTCACTTTCGCGGGCGCGTCGTTTTTGGGCGTGACCGATTGAATCGTGCCGTCATCATTATAAACAACATCGTAAAAAGAGGGGACATAGATGCCCGTGATTTTAACGGCTTCTTTTAGCAGCTTGTCTTTGTCCCAACTATCTGCCTTGGCCTTTTTACAAACAGCCATCAACTCCGGCAAGACTTCCTCACCTTCGCCGAGCACGGCCAGATCCACAAAATCCGCAATCGGCTCCATGTTGCAAACGCAGGGACCGCCTGTGATTACCAGCGGAAATGCGGTTTTGCGGTCCTTGGCGCGAAGCGGCAGCTTCGCGAGATCGAGAATATTCAGAATATTGGTATAGGATAACTCATATTGCAACGTAAAACCGATCACGTCAAATTCGGACAGCGGGTCGCCGCTTTCGAGTCCGTAGAGCGGGATATCATGGTCGCGCAGTACTTTTTCCATATCCGGCCATGGGGCATATGCCCGTTCGCACCAGATTTCGGAGTCGTTATTGAGCAGGCCGTACAGGATTTTCTGGCCTAAGTAAGACATTCCGATATCGTAGATATCGGGAAAACAGAAGCAAAAGCGGAGTTTGACGTCCGCTTTGTCCTTCATCTCACAGCCTGTCTCATGTCCGATATACCGCCCCGGTTTCGAGACATTCATCAAATATTTCTCTGTTTCAGAATACAAAAATAACCTCTCCAATCACACAATCGTGACAATGCCCGTATATTATACCTCATAAGTGCGCAGTCTTCAAGCGCAACGAACCGTTGAAGATTTAGTGTTTAGGACGCTTGGTTTCGGTTCGTTTTGGATTGTCGGTTATTTGAACCGACAATCCCAGAATCTTGGAACACCGATTTTGATTTGTTGAAACCGTAATGAGCGCTTGAAACCGTCCGGATTTCCTCGATTGCAAAACCAAAGCGGGTATGTTATAATGTCTGAGACGACAAATAATGGGTCGTTTTCGATCAGTGTTTAGTTTATATTCGGAGGAAAATATGGCCGAAAAAGAGACGGGAACGGGTATGATTCAGAAAATCAGTAGCCTGGCCGAAAAACTCAGAGCGAAAAGAGCAGAGCAGAGGCCGGACAATAAAGAGAGAAGCGCCGGATGGGCGAAGTTTTGGAAGTTCTGCGCCGGCTTTATGATGATGCTGATCATCGCGGGCTGTGTATTCGGCGCCGTGATGACCGTCTATGTGATCAAATACGTTGATCCGACCGCGACCATCGATATCTCCGGATTGAAATACACGACATTAATGCTTGCTCAGGATCCGACAACCGGCGAATATGTCGAGACCGCAAAAGTCTACAGCGACGAAAACCGCATCTGGGTTGACATCGGCGATGTGCCGGAGCATGTTCAAAAAGCCGTTGTGGCTTCGGAGGACAAGCGGTTTTACGACCACCACGGCGTCGACTGGGTCAGAACCTTCGGAGCGGCAGCTAACCTGGTTTTCAATTTTTGGGGCAACAAGCAGGGCGGTTCCACAATGACCCAGCAGCTGATTAAAAATATCACGGGCGATGACGAGGTCACGATCGAGCGGAAAGTCCAGGAGATTATGCGCGCGCTTAACCTTGAAAAGACGGTCTCAAAGGACATCATCCTCGAGGCCTATATGAACACCATGTTTTTGGGCTACAGCTGCAACGGCATCCAGTCGGCGGCTAAATTCTATTTCGGAAAAGATGTCTCGCAGCTGACCGTAGCAGAGGCGGCGAGCATTGTTGTCATCACGCGTTACCCAACCGCAAATAATCCGCTTCTGCATCCCGAGAAAAACAAGCAGGCCTACATGTATGTGCTCAGAGTCATGTATCAGCAGGGCTGGCTCACCAGGCCGGAATATCAGGAAGCCATTAATCAAAAATTGGTGTTCGTCGGCGATGCGGGAACCGTCAGGACCACCGACGTCTATTCCTGGTACGAGGATCAAGTCTATGAAGATGTTTTAAAAGATTTGCAATCCGAACTCGGCTATACTGCGACAACGGCTAAATATTTATTGCAAAACGGCGGTCTTCGCATTTATATGGCGGTCGACCAGAATATCCAGAAAGCCATGGAAGACCAATATTACAACGAGGCCAATTTTATCAAAGAGAATCGTGACGAACAGCCGCAGTCGGCGATGGCAATCATGGACTACAACGGCAGGGTTCTCGGTATCGTGGGCGGAAAGGGCGAAAAAACCGCCAATCTGCTTTGGAACCGGGCGACCGATTCCACGCGTTCATCGGGTTCCGCGATTAAACCGCTTGCTGTTTACGGACCTGCAATCGAACTAAATTTAATCTATTGGTCGCAAAAACTGCTCGATGGACCGATTCAACTGCAGGATGATTACGGAGTATCTTACGATTGGCCGAATAATTATTACAGCGGATATAAGGGGCTTGTAACCCTCGATTATGCGATTCAGCGTTCGACCAATACCGTTGCAGCCCGTGTGCTTCAAATGGTCACACCGGAGGTCAGCTTTAATTTCGTATATAATAAACTACACATGACCACCCTTGTAAAATCCAAAAGGATCAACGGCAAAACTTTCTCCGACATCGGGCTTGCACCTCTGAGCATGGGCTCGCTGACAAACGGCGTCACGGTGTTGGAGATGGCGGCCGCTTATCAGATTTACGGCGGCGAGGGCGGTCTCTATACCGAACCGTACACGTATACCAAAGTTGAAGATGCCAGCGGCAACGTGATTTTAACCAAACATCCTACCGCGACCCGGGTGATGACCGAGGAGAGCGCCTTCATTATGAACCGGTTGATGCAGCGAGTGGTGGAAGGTGAAAACGGCACAGGCCGCAAAGCTTCGCAGCTCGGATATCCGGTAGCGGCTAAAACCGGTACCACCACCGATTACAACGACCGTTGGTTTGTCGGTCTCACGCCGTATTATGTCGGCGTCGTCTGGACCGGCTACGACACCAAGACCGAGATGGACGAGAGCTTGGCAAACCCGTCGCTTGATGCTTGGCTCAAGATCATGAAGGTGATTCATGAGGGTAAACCTGACTCCGACTTTTTTACTTCGGATCTGGTCGAGCGTCGGCTTTATTGCACAGTCAGCGGTCTGATGGCAGGCCCGAATTGCAAAAACACCGCCTATGGATGGTATAAAAAATCGCAATATATTGAGACCTGCGATATCTGCGGTCAATAAATTAACGGGAGTGGGCGATGAAAAAAAGAATTTCGTTTTTAATTGCGGCAATCCTATTGATCTCATATTGCGCCTGCGGATCCGAACCCGGACAATTACTCGGTTCCGATGATACGGCCGAAAATCAGACTGTAACAGCGGATGCCGATAATCTGATTTTAGCTTATCATTCATCCTATTCGTTGGATCCGTATGCGGAAATTACCGATTTGAACCGCGAAATCGCCAAGCTTTGTTATGAGCCGCTTTTTAATCTGGACAGCAATATGATGACCTATGCGGTTTTGGCAGCTTCAGTCCAAAAGGTTTCCGATCTTGAGTATAAAATCATATTAAATTCAAGCCGTACCTTTTGGGACGGTTCTGCGGTCACGGCAGCTGACGTTGTTTTTTCCTATACAAAAGCCGTCACAAGCTCAAATTATGCCTATCTTTCCGGAATTTTTACGAGCGTAGAGGCAAGCGGAAACGATGTAATTGTCAAGCTGGTAAAGGAAAATATCAATTTCCCAGCAGCTACGACTTTTCCCGTAATAAAAAAAGCCAATTATTCTGTTCCAACTTCGACAAAGATCGATTATATGGGCAGCGGTTTATATGCTCCGTCCTATAATAATGGAGCAGAGCTATCGCTGAACCCGTTTCATCCGAGAGCAGGGACCGCAAAAGTAAAAAAGTTTTTATTAAAAGCCATTCCGGATTTTACAGCGATGAATGATTCGCTCGCGGCAAACATCATCAATGCCGGTTACAGCGAACTGGTCGGAGATACTCTCCCCATGATTTCGGGCAACGTCTATCAGATTCCGCAGAACCGGATGGTCTACATCGGTTTTACCGCTGCGGGCGTATGCGCCGATCCGAACTTGCGGACGGCGATTTCGCTCGCTATTGACCGAACCCGCGTCAATGCCTTTTTCGGCGGTTATTCCGAAGTTGCGGACACGCCGTTTAATCCTAATTTTTCAAAGATCACAACAAGCTGCACCAACTTGATGCAAAACACCACGGCGGCAATTTCGAGATTCCAAGCGTCTGAATTCACGGGAACTTTACGGCTCGTTGTAAACAGCGACAATGCGGCGAAAGTGAATTTAGCAAATGAATTGCAGCGTGAGCTTTCGGCAATCGGCATTTCGGTCAACCTCCTCTCATTGGATTTCGGCGCCTATCAGAATGCCGTACTTTATGGCGGATGTGATATATACATTGGAGAAATCAAACTCTCTGCGGATTATAACTTTAACGAACTGATCGATTCACTCACCCCGCAGCAGGGAATTTTATGTTCGCAATATCTCTGCGACACTCGCAACGCTTATCTTAGGACCGGCGACAGCACCCGTTTCCTCGCTGCTTTTGAGTCGGAACTACCGTTTATTCCTCTCGTTTATCGCGACGGCGCTGCCGCATTTTCGTCTAATCTTGTCGTGACGCAGTCAGACACCTTTGAAAATGCTTTTTATAATTTGGCATATACGCAGGAGATAACGACGGTGAGTCAGGATGCTAAATAGTTTTTATTGCCCGAAAGCAAAAGAGACCGGCGTCCAATTCATCAAGGGTGTTGGCCCTGCAAGGGCTGCGCTGCTTTTAAAACTGGGACTCAAAACCGCAGCCGATTTGATCGATTTTTACCCGCGCGCCCATATGGACTTCTCCGCCGGTTCAACTTTTGAGAACGCGACAAAAGGAGAGGTCTGTTCGGTCAACGCCACCGTGACAGGAAAAGCGGTGCGGGTGCCGACAATAAATAGAAACATCACGCTGTATAACGTGCGGGTTGTTGACGCCGACGGGGCGGTCGGACGCATGGTTTTTTTCAACAGTCAATATGCCGCCGAAGGGCTCAAAGACGGCAAGGAATATTGCTTTACAGGGAAGATTGACAAAACAAGCGGCAGGGTAGAGATGATTTCTCCAAAGTATGTCTCACTGGAAGGAAACCGCGGGCTGTTGGTACCGATTTATGCGCAGACAAAGGGCTTAAACAGCGCTGCCATCGCAAAAATCATCGCTGCCGTGCTCGAAATTTTCCTGCCTTTAATAGAAGAACCTTTTCCCGATGAAATCCGAAAAGAATATGGGCTTTGTTCGCTGAACTACGCACTTCGTAATATCCATTTCCCCTCTGACTGTCAAGCATATGAGCTTGCCAAGCAGCGATTGATCTTCGGTGAACTGCTGACTTTCAACTTGATCATGGAGGCCATGAAAGCAGGCGCGCGGGAGGGGCAGGCCGTTATTATTCCGCGTTGCGATATGAAGCTGTTCGTCGCCGCGCTGCCCTTTAAACTGACCGATTGCCAAAAGAACGCCATCAAACAGGCATTTGAGGATATGGCTGGCGAAAAGCCGATGAACCGTTTATTGCAAGGTGACGTCGGTTCGGGGAAGACCGCTGTCTGTGCGGCATTGCTTTACAGAACGGCAAAAGCCGGTTATCAGTCGGCGCTGATGGCGCCCACGGAACTGCTTGCGAATCAACACTACAAAAATTTGAACGGTCTTCTTTCCGGGCTCGGTGTTCGCTGTGAATTGCTGACGGGCGCAACCAAACAAGCCGAGCGCAAACGAATTTCAGAATCGCTTGCCTCGGGTGAAATCGATATTTTAATCGGAACCCACACGCTGTTTTCCGACAATGTGATTTATCAAAATCTAGCTTTGGTGGTTGCGGATGAACAACACCGGTTCGGCGTCCGTCAGCGGTCGAAATTGGCGGCAAAAGGCATCTCTCCGCACTTTTTTGTCATGTCGGCAACCCCGATTCCGCGCACACTGGCGCTGATGCTCTACGGCGATCTCGACCTTTCGGTGCTTGATACACTTCCCAACGGCCGGCGGGAGATTAAGACCTATATCTACAAAGAAAAAAGCCGTGCACACCTGTTCGAGTTTATCAAAAAGGAACTGGACAAGGGGCGGCAGGCCTATATCGTCTGCCCGGCCATCGACGACAATGAATCGGGAAAGCAGGCGGCAGCGGTCTATTACGAAAAAGCGATTCAGCCCGCGTTCAAGCAATATAAAACCGCGCTCTTGCACGGACGGCTGGCAGCCGCCGAGAAAAACGCGGTCATGTCCGATTTTATCGCAGGGAATACACAGTTGCTTGTTTCAACTACGGTCATCGAGGTCGGCATTGACGTGCCGAATGCCACGATCATGACCATCGAGGATGCCGATTCGTTCGGGCTTGCCCAACTTCACCAACTGCGCGGCAGAGTGGGCAGGGGTTCACACGAGTCGTATTGTATTTTAGTGGCACATGCCTGTTCCGACACGGCGTATGAACGGTTGAACATCATGAAAGACAGTTCAAACGGTTTCGAAATTGCCGAAAAAGACTTAAAATTGCGCGGCCCGGGCGATTTTCTCGGTGAGCGCCAAAGCGGTCTTCCGATTTTACGTTTAGCAGGGAGTTTATCCGATTTTTCCGCTGTAGCCGCCGCCAAAAATGCCGCAATAAAACTCGCAGTCAACCCTCCACCGATTTTGGAAAAAATGATCGCCGAGATTCGCAATGAGATTGCCGGAGGCGGGTTGAATTAGAAAACAGGGCGTTCCTCAAGATATAGGAATTATAAATTCACCCAATATCTTTCAAGATATTCGCTTTCACGTTCATCATACACGGTGCTTTCATAGATTCCGCCGTTTGCTATTTTGGTTCTCTTGCTGCCCTCGTTTTCTTGAAGGCATGTAATCAAAACTTTGTCGAGTCCGTATTCTTTGCAAGCTTTCAGACAATCGGAAAGCATTTGCTTTGCATATCCTTTACTTCTCTCATTCTGCCGAACCGAATAACCGATATGCCCGCCGTATTTTTCAAGAAAATCATAAAATAATGACGGAATTGAATCATACCTACTATTTTATGATCGGTTTCACGCACATAGATGAATTGCTCGGCAGTTACTAACTCATTTTGAACGGTGTCTGGATTCTCTGATTTTCGATTAAATTCCAACCATTCCTCGATGTTTTCCATATGTCTGAGCGGACCTGTTCCGTCCATTGAACTATTTGCTTCCAACATTTCCTGACGAAACGAAATAATATCGTCTTGATAAGAAATATCGGGTTTTATAAGTTTACACTTCTCCATAAAAACACCTGTTAAAGTATTAATTTTCATTATTAATGAAGAAACGGCGGGCGACCAATAGGATCGCACCTACAGCTTTATGAACGCCTATTTAAAATAGTCCACTCCTGCGCGGAACAAATCAATCGACGAGCCGCCGACATTGCGCAGCAGGTTTTTGCCGCAGCGCTCGTCATGACCCATTTTCCCGAAAACTCTGCCGTCGGGCGAGGTGATGCCTTCGACCGCAGCCATCGAGCCATTGGGATTGTGGGGCATTTGCATGGTCGGATTGCCGTTTTCGTCGACATAGACCGTGGCGATCTGCCCGTTTTGCGCCAATTGCTCAATCAGCGCGGGATCAGCGACAAACCGGCCCTCTCCGTGCGAGACCGGAATCGTGTAGACCTCGCCCGGATTTGCGTATTTCATCCACGGCGACTTGGCCGAGATGACTTTTAAGCGCACCGGAATCGACTGGTGCCGGCCGATGGCGTTAAAGGTCAAAGTCGGGCTGTCAGCGGTCATCGCGCGGATATCGCCAAACGGCACGAGTCCGAGTTTAATCAGCGCCTGAAATCCGTTGCAGATACCGAGCGCGAGTCCGTCCCGTTTGTAAAGCAGGCCGTTGATTGCCGAGGAAATATCGGGGTTATTAAAAAAAGCGGTGATAAATTTTCCGCTGCCGTCGGGTTCGTCACCGCCCGAGAAGCCGCCGGGGATCATCAGAATCTGCGACTGTTCAAGTTGCCTGACCATGTTTTCCACACTCTCAGCGACATCGGAAGCGCTGCGGTTTTTGACCACAAAGATATCGGCTTTCGCACCGGCCTCTTCAAACCGGCGGGCGACATCGTATTCGCAGTTGGTGCCGGGGAAGACAGAAATGAGTACATTCGGGCGGGCGGTTTTGATTGAAGGCGCAATGTTGGAACGCTCGGCATAAAGGGTATATTTTCGAATCTCGGTCGGTGCGCTGACTTTGGTGCGGTAAACCGCTTCGAGCGGTTTTTCCCAGGCAGAGCGCAATTTACCGATTTCAATATTTCCATCCGGAGTTTGGATAACTCCGTTGGTGGTCGTGGTGCCGATCAGCAACTCGTTGAGCTCGCTTTCGGCCTCGACCAAAAAGCCGCCGGGCAGAGGGTCAAAGAAGAATTTTTGCTCGGGTACGCAGGCGAGTTTGACACCGATGTCGTTTCCGAAACACATCTTGCAAAGCGCTTCCGCAGCGGAGCAGTCGGTCAGTGAATAAGCGGAGAGAATCTTTTTCTCCCCGATCAGTTTTTCGACTTTGGTAAAGGTCGCGGGTATGGATTCGGTCAGGTCGCTTCCTGTTTTCGGAGCGATCAAATAGACCGGATGATTTGAATCTTTGAATTCACAGCTGATTACCCGGTCGGCGGTCGTCTCCGATACCGCGAACGAGATCAATGTCGGGGGAACGTCGATATTCTCAAAGCTGCCGGACATCGAATCCTTGCCGCCGATGGCGGCGAACCCGAGCGAGACCTGCGCCTTCAAAGCGCCGAGCAGCGCGCAGAAAGGCAATGCCCAACGCTCCGGATCTTTGCGCGGCGACGGGAAAAATTCCTGTAAAGAGAGCCAGCAGTTCTCGGCATCCGTATTTAGCGGCGCACCTGCCGCGACGAGTTTTCCGACCGAAGACACTACCGAAGAAAACGCACCGAAAAACGGGTTTTGATCGCAGATATCGGCGTTAAAGCCGTAAGCCATTATCGAGCAGTCGTCGGTCTGTCCACCGAGCACCGGAAGCAGCGCGACCATCGCCTGTTGGGGTGTGGTGCGGGTCTTGCCGCCGAACGGCATAAAGACCGAACCTGCGCCGATGGAGCCGTCAAAGCGTTCGCAGAGGCCCTTTTGGGATGCGGCGTTCAAGCCGGAGACAGCGGCGTTGAACTGGTCGGGCAGTCCCCCTTTTTTGGAGGCAAATTCGGGTTTTTGCAGTTTTTTCACAAGGATAGAGGCGTGTTTGGACGCGCCGTTGGAGTTGAGGAAATCCCTCGAGAGCGAGGCCACGGCCTGTCCTTTTGAAATCATCGTCATGCGCTCGTCGTCCGTGACAACCGCAACAAGGGTTGCGTCGAGGTTTTCAGCGGCTGCGTATTCGATGAACTTGTCCATATCGTTTTTGGCGACCACGACCGCCATACGCTCCTGCGATTCCGAGATCGCTAGCTCGGTGGCGTCGAGGCCCTCATATTTTTTCGGGACCGCGTCGAGGTCGATTTTCAGCCCGTCGGCAAGTTCGCCGATGGCGACCGAGACGCCACCCGCGCCGAAGTCGTTGCACCGTTTGATCATCGCGGTAACTTTGGGATCGCGGAATAACCGCTGCAATTTGCGTTCCTCAGGCGGGTTGCCTTTTTGCACCTCCGCACCGCAGGTCTGCAGCGATTCGGTGTTATGCGCTTTCGATGAACCGGTCGCACCGCCGCAGCCGTCGCGTCCGGTCTTGCCGCCGAGCAGAATAACCACATCACCGGGCATCGGGGTCTCGCGGCGCACGTTTTTGGCGGGTGCAGCGGCGATAATCGCGCCGGTCTCAAGCCGTTTCGCCGCATAACCGGGGTGATAAATTTCGGAGACAATGCCGGTCGCAAGTCCGATCTGATTGCCGTAGGAGCTGAATCCGGCAGCGGCCTCAAGGCAGAGTTTACGCTGAGGCAACTTATTCGGCAGGGTCTTTTCAAACGGGGTATTCGGGTCAGCCGCGCCGGTCACGCGCATGGCTTGATGGCAGTAGGCGCGCCCCGAAAGCGGATCGCGGATGGCGCCGCCGAGGCAGGTCGCCGCGCCGCCGAACGGCTCGATTTCGGTCGGGTGGTTGTGGGTCTCGTTTTTAAACATCAACAGCCAAGCTTCGGGCTTGCCGTCGATTTTAGGTGTGATTTTCACGCAGCAGGCGTTGATCTCTTCGGAAGCATCCATGCGTATGAGCTTGCCGATCTTTTTCAGGTATTTCGCACCGATTGTGGCAATGTCCATCAAGGTGATCGGGCGGGTCTTGGCTTTTTCGCCGTAGACAACTTCGCGCATTTTTAAATATTGCTCGTATGTGGCTTTGACTTCTTCATCCTCGATTTTAATGTCGTTCAACACGGTTAAAAATGTGGTATGGCGGCAGTGGTCAGACCAATAGGTGTCGATCATCCGAATTTCGGTGATGGTCGGGTCGCGCTTTTCCTCGGTCGAAAAATAGGTTTGGCAGAACGTGATATCATCGTAATCCATTGCAAGCCCGAGCTTTTTGCGCAGTTCTTCCAGTTCCGATTTGTTTAGCTTGCAAAAACCTTCCAATGTCTCGGGCAGGGCGGGGGTTTCAAATTTTTCGTCGAGTGTTACAAATGGGTCGAGTGAGACCGCGCAGCTGTCCACCGGATTGATCAGATATTTTTTAATGGCCATCTTGTCTTCGTCGGAGAGAACACCCGAAAAAATATAAATTTTCGCGCATTTCACCTTGGGGCGTACGCCTTTGGTGATCAGCTGCACGCACTGCTCGCAGGAGTCGGCGCGCTGATCGAACTGCCCGGGCAGATAAGCGACCGCAAGCGCAAACTCGGTTTTCTCGAATGTGAGCGTCTCAAAAATCTCGTCAACCGCCGGCTCACCGAACACTTTGGTGCGCACGGTTTCGAGGAAGTTTTCTTCGATTCCTTCGATGTCGTAACGGTTGACGATGCGAACCGATTCGACGGTACGGATTCCGAGTTCGTTGGCGAAGTCGCCGCGCAGCCGTTCGCAGTCGGCGCGAAAGCCGGCTTTCTTTTCGGTGTAGCTTCTGAAGACAGGCATAATAGTACTCCTTTTATGAAATTACGGTTCCGAAACAGGTTTCGCCCTCACTCGAAATGACAAGCACGGAAAGAATCTGTTTTCGGAGGTCGATTGGACTCTCTACAATAATAGGGACATAGTTTTCGGCTCTGCCTAAATATTGTCCGTTTTTCACGGTTTCGAACAGCACCGAAACGGTCTGCCCGATTTGCGAAACAGCGAAATCGGCGACCAGCTTGTCCCCGATTTCAGCCATAGATGCGGCGCGTTGCTTTTTGACGTCCGGCGGCACCTGCGTCATTTTGGCTGCTGGCGTTCCCGGCCTTGCGGAATAGGCAAAAACGTGCAGCCTTGAAAAACCGACTTTTTGCACAAAATCCACGCTCTCGGCAAATTCATTGTCCGTTTCGCCCGGAAATCCGACCATGATGTCGGTCGTAAACGACGGATTTTGAAACAGCGTTTTGAGTTTTCGGGTGAGTCGATAATATTCTTCGGTCGTATAATGACGGTTCATGCGCGAAAGCACCGTGTCGCTACCGCTTTGAAGTGACAGGTGAAATTGAGGGCAGAACTGCGGTATTTCCGCAAGCGCGTGTAAAAAGCGGTCTTGCATCAAATCCGCCTCGACCGAACCTAGCCGAATCCGCTCAGCTCCGGCTTTGGCCGCTTCTTTCACGGCATCGGCAAGACTGCAGCACAAATCCTGCCCGTATGCAGCGAGATTGATTCCGGTCAGGACGATTTCGCGGTGCCCCGCGGCTGTAAGGTTTTTGATATGTCCGCCAATCTCGGCAAGCGGCATTGAACGAACCCGTCCGCGCGCATAAGGGATGATGCAGTACGAACAAAAACGGTCGCAGCCGTCTTCGATTTTTAGAAACGCGCGGGTTTTATGTTCAAAGCAAACAGGGGAAAGCTGTTCAAAAGTATCGTTCGCCAAATGCGGATTGATTTGTATGATTCGCTTTTTATCTTTTAAAAAGCGCTCGACCAGTGCGGGGATATCTTTGCGGCCTTTTGATCCGACGATGATATCCGCATCATAAGAAGCGGGATTTTCGGCGACCTGCGGCATACATCCGCACAGCACAACGACGGCGTTTGGATAGGTTCTGCGCATTTTCGAAAGTGCCTGCCGGCTCTTGTGTTCGCTCTCGACTGTCACGGCGCAGGTATTGACGAGGCAGATGTCGGGGGTCATTTTTGAACTCGGTGTTAAAACGAAATGGCCGCCATGAGAAAAAAGCTCTCCGACGGCCTGACTTTCACTTTGATTCACTTTGCAACCCAAGGTGGCGATTAAAACGTTCATTATTTTATGTCACCATCCTCCGGCTTAATCGGCTGCTTTTTCGACCGTTTTCCGAACTTATCAAGCAAGGAATCAGATTTCTGCATCGGCTTCCACAGCGAGATGTAACCGTTGTCCTGCATATTTTTGATGATGACGATCGAGATCGGGAATATGAAAATGCCGATACCGCCCATGATTTTAACGCCGACATACATTGCCATCAGCGTGACGATCGGGTGGACTTCGATGGATTGACCGACGATTTTCGGCTCAATGATCTGCCGGACGACCTGAATGACGACATAGAGAATCAACAAGCCCAAAGCAAAGAGATAATTTCCATTGATCACCGAGATGATTGCCCACGGCCAAAGCACAAAACCGGTACCGAAGACGGGCAGAATGTCGATAAACGCGGTGATTGCGGCAATCGCAATGGCATACGGTTCGCCGAGAATCATCAAGCCGACGGTTAATTCGGTGAAGGTGATCAGGATGATCAGCAGATAAGCCCTGAAAAGCTTACCGAGAGAGGTTTTCATCGAATTGTTAAATCCGGGAATCATCTGTCGGATTTTTTCAGGCAGCTGCAGTTTGATAAAATCGGTAACCCTGTTATAATCCCCGCTGAAGATAAACGAGGCGATGATTGTGATGACCAAACCCAAAAAGAAGCCGGGGGCGGCACTGACCGCATTTGTGACAAACCGAGTCAGCGTGGAGCCGAAACCGGAGACAAAATTGACGACCATGGAATTGGCCGATGACTGGAACTTTTCTGGGATTTTTGCAATCAGGTTCGAGAGCGTCAGCGTAATCTGACTGACCAGATTGCCATCGATCACCCGGTCGTTGATGAATTTTGCGATTTGTTTGTAAATTTCATAACCAATCAAAGTCAGCAGCGCCGCGAAGACCACCAAAACCAAAAGTGTCACAATCGCAGAGCCGATTTTAAGCGGGATTTTAATTTTACGGAGCAATTTTCTTGCGAAGAAGTTTGCGATTGATGCAAGGCAAAAGCCGATTAAAAAAGGTAAAAACCAAGGGAAGACATATTTAAAGATAACAAAAAGCAGTCCGATCACAACTGCCCAGAAAAAACAGGTAAGAATAAAACTCTTTTTGCGTTCGTCGGTGAGATTCACCGAAATGCCTCCTTCCGGTTTTAAATCAGCAGTCGCAGATCTCGTCAAGGCAGTATTTTCCGAGTACCGGCGGCTCACGGTCAATCCATTTGCCGTTGGTAAAATCGGGGATCGGAACTTGCTGGCCGCCCATTGCGATCGAGTCCTCCGACAGGCAGGTGATGGCCATCCAGGCTGCCATATCGTAGACGTCAATCGGGGTTTTGGTGCCGTTTTGGAGGGACTCGATAAAAGCGCGCAGGACCAGATAATCCATTCCGCCGTGTCCGCCTTCGACACCGTGTTCGCGGAACCATTTCCAAAGCGGATGACGGTAGTGGTCGTAGTAATCTTCGATGCTCTCCCATTTGTGATCCCACCCGTCGCGTGGGCTGATGCCGTCAAAGAAAACGCCGTTTTTATCCTCCATCCAGATGCCTTTTGTCCCCTGCAGAAGGTTTCCGCGTGAATATGGACGAGGCAGAGAGGTATCGTGGGTCAATACGATGGTTTCGCCGTGAGCACACTTGATGACGGTGGTCACGACATCGCCCAACGCAAAAGTATATTCGGCATTTTCAAAATCATTTCCGCGATTTTTCTTGATCCATTCGTTGACGCCGCGGGATTTTGAGGCAAACGAGGCCAAAGAGAGCATCCGGTTGCCCCGGTTGATCGAGAACCATTTGGAAATCGGCCCGAGTTCGTGGGTCGGATAGACCTCACCGTTGCGGTGTTTATAATTGTTCAGGCGGTAATGGCGCAATTCGTTTCCGAGCGCGACTTGTTCGCGCAGATCGTGACGATATCCCCCTTCGGCATGGATGAGCTCGCCGAACATGCCTTTTTTGATCATATTCAGAACCGTCATCTCGGTTTCGCCGTAGCAGCAATTTTCGAGCAGCATGACCGGCACACCGGTCTGTTCATGGGTTTTTACAAGATCCCAGCACTGTTCGATCGAATAGGCTCCGCCGACTTCGGTTGCGACGGCTTTTCCGGCCTTCATCGCATCGAGGCAGACCGGGAAATGCGACTCCCAGTTAGATGGGGTGATTATCGCGTCCACTTCCGGCAGTGTGAGTACTTCACGGTAATCGAGAAAACCTTTGGGTGTATTTCCGCGTTTTGTGATAACATCGTTTTTAGCTTGTTCGACACGGTCGGCATATCGATCGGAAAGAGCAATGATATTGACATCGGGCATGGTCTCGAGCATCAGATTCATCAAGCCGATACCTCTTTGACCCAAGCCCGAGAAAGCCACGTTAATATTCTTTTTGGCCGCTTGAGACATAAATAAACACCTCAAAAATGATTTCGGTGCAACCGAAATTACACCTGCTTTTATCTTACCAAAATCGACCGATATTGTCAATAAAAACGAACACCATTTCAGGCGTAAAAATTAAACTAAAATGTGAAGTGACTTCGACGAACTGTTACGTTAACAGTAATCAATGAATTCAACAATCCAAATGTCAAACGATTGCCTCAACGGAAAATCTTTGACATCGCAGGCGAAAAGTGGTATTATATAGCGGTTTCAATATGTATAATTGGGCGTATCCTAAAAACATCGGACTATAAATTAAAAAAAGAAGGGGTGACCGAGATCAACAGCAAATCAACCAAACAGAGCTTTTTAAGCGGCGCTTTTACACTTGTCATCGCTACTTTGATTGTAAAAATCATCGGTGCGATCTATAAAATCCCGCTTTATAATATCCTGACGCCGCAGGGTACGGCTTATTTTTCAACCGCCTATAACGTTTATCTGCCGATTTATGTGCTTGCCACTGCCGGACTTCCTGCAGCGGTCGCCCGCATGGTCTCGGCGCAATATTCAACAGGCAATTACAAAAATATCAGACGGATATTAAAGATTGCGCTGGCTTTCTTCCTCTGTACCGGATTCGTCGGAATGGTCATAATGTTCTTCTTTGAAAACATGATGTCCGGCCTTGCAGACGCACTGACATCGCTCTCAGCAAGAATCGCACAGAGTACCGGTTGGACGCCTACTACGGTGGAATTGTTCTCATCGGATGCGGTTTACGCGATTCGCACACTCTCGCCGACATTGCTTTTTGTCTGTTTAATGTCAGCGTTTCGAGGATATTACGAGGGCCTTCGTGATATGCACCCGACCGCGTATTCCCAGGTCATCGAGACCATCTGTAAACTGGGATTTGGATTATTCCTCGCGAACGCATCGATCAAACACGGCCTTTCGGCGTTTGAAGCGGGTTTGCCTGTTTACGGAAAGGTCTGCGAGACGCTGCAGCAGGCAAAAGAGGCCTGCCTGCCTTATGCTGCCGCCGGCGGTATCGCAGGTGTTACCATCGGGGCGTTTATCGGGTTAATCTATTTGATTTTACATTATACGATAAAAGGCGATGGTGTTACCGCCCAGCAACTCGCCGAATCTCCGAACGCAGACAGTAACAAGCGGATGCTGCGAGCACTGCTTAAAATTGCAATTCCGATTGCCATCGGTGCAATTGCGCTCAACCTCTCGGGGCTGATTGACAATATCACCATCAACGCCCGGATGACCTCACTGATACAAAAGTCCCCCGAATATTTTCAAAACATGTATGCAGCCATTATCTGTGACCCTAAAGTCGGCGCCGGCTCGCTTGATAAACTGCCCAACTATCTTTGGGGGTTATACGGTTACGGTCTCATATTTTATAATTTAATCCCGATGATTACGCTCAATTTCGGGATCAGCGCCTTGCCCGCGGTCACGCATTATTGGACCATCGGCGATCATGACAAACTGCATGAGAATATCGAACGGGCGATCCGGGTAACCGCGTTGATTGCCTATCCGGGTGCATTAGGGCTTGCAGTGCTGTCTAAACCGATTCTGACAATGTTTTATAAGGGCTCGATGGGGATTGCAGGGGTTGCGGTTGCGGCGCCGCTATTGCAAATATTGGCCATTACTTTAATTTTCGGCGCTCTCTGCACGCCGCTCGGTAGTATTCTCCAAGGGCTCGGAAGACCTGATCTTCAGGTAAAAATCGTATTTGGCGGCATCGGTATCAAACTTTTGACAAACTTTATTTTAATCGGAATTCCGCAATTCAATATTAACGGCGCTCCGGTCGGCACCTTTTTATGTTATGCGTTCATCTTCTTTTGCGAACTCTGGTATACCTGTATAATCGGAAAAATCAATCTCAATTTCCGAAATACGTTTTTCAAACCGTTAACTTGCGCGGCGCTTTGCGCTGCTGCGGCATTCGGAGGATATTTGCTTGTACACAATGTGCTTTCGCTTTCTGCGATGATTTCGACTGCGGCGGCGATTATCGCCGGAGTCGTCGTATATGTCATCTCGCTGTTTTTATTCCGGGCAATCAGCAAAGAAGACGTTTTATCGCTCCCAAAAGGAAAAAATATCGCAAAGGTACTTGAAAAACATCATTTAATCGGTTAGAATTAAGACAATTCCGAGGCGGAGGTATAATTTGGTCCTTTTTGAAGAAAAATCCAATTACAAAATCGATGATCTGCTCGAGATCATGCGGATTTTGCGCAGTCCCGAGGGCTGTCCGTGGGACAGGGAACAAACGCACACTACTATCAAAAAGAACATAATCGAAGAGGCTTATGAAGCCGCGGATGCAATCGGGCAAAACGACGACGAGGCGCTGTGCGAGGAACTCGGAGACGTGCTTTTACAGATCATCTTTCACGCCCAGATGGCAAAAGAAACCGGTGAATTCGATTTTGACAAGGTCTGCGACGGAATCTGCAGGAAATTGATTTTACGCCATCCCCATGTCTTCGGCGAAGTTAAAGCCGACACGGCTGAAAAGGTCTTAGACAACTGGGCTGAGATTAAAAAAGCTGAAAAAGGACAAGCTGATACCACAGATGTGATGAACGCGGTCGCGCGTTCGCTGCCCGCATTAATGCGGGGGCAAAAGATCGCAAAAGCAGCGATAAAAGGCGAGATTTTGCAACCGACTCAAAGGCAGTCCGGTGCCGAAGATAAGATCAGCGCACTCATCTGGGAAGCGGTTCGCACCGCGGTAACCGAAAAGCTGGACGCCGAAGAAGTCTTCACCGACTTTCTCAATGACTTTATCTCTCGGGGAAGAGAAGAAGAATAACGTCTATTCCCGGTGCTTTAACCGGTGAATAAATAAAAATCTATCGGGAGGAACTACAAATGACAAAGCAGGAACTTATCAATTCCATCGCCGACAAAACGGGCTTTACGAAAAAGGATTCCGACAAGGCGCTTGAGGCCTTTGTCGAGACAGTAACGGGTGCCCTGAAGACCGGCGATAAAGTCGCACTGGCGGGTTTTGGTACATTTGAAGTCAGAACCAGAAAAGCCAGAGTCGGCATCAACCCCCGCACCAAGCAGAAGATCTCGATTCCTGCCGCAAAAACCCCGGCTTTCAAAGCAGGAAAAGCGCTCAAGGACGGCGTAAAATAACTTTTTATATGCTGAAGGCCGTTCCGCTTTTGAGCGGGACGGCCTTTGTCATAAAATCGGAAAGGATCCATTATGAGATTAGACAAATACCTGAAAGTCAGTAGGTTGATCAAGCGCCGCGCTGTAGCCAATCAAGCTTGCGACGGCGGCAGGATTACCGTCAACGGGAGAACCGCAAAGGCATCATATGACGTTAAAATCGGCGATAAAATCAGTATTGAAATCGGCGAGCATGCCACGGTAGCCGAAGTGCTCTGCGTGATTGAAAATGCTCGAAAGGAACAGGCACAGGAAATGTTCCGCATTCTCGAAGAACGATAAGCCGATAAAAAAGTAAACATTTTTCGAACCTCATCGGCATACCTTTTACAAATTTGAAAGTGAAAGGAAGATCAAAATGCCGATGAAATTTGAAGAACCGGTTCGGCAGCCCAAACCGCACCGCATTGTTATGGACGACCGTCATCTGTTGAGCATCACCGGGGTGCTTGACGTGGACAATTTCGACGACGGCAAAATCGAGGCAAAGACCGAGCAGGGTGATATGATCATCGAAGGCAGCGAGTTGCACATCGTGCGTCTGATGGTCGAGAGCGGCGAACTCGTAGTTGAAGGCAATATTGGTGGTATCGCTTACATTAATGAAGCGGGTGAACAGAAAAGCAGCGGAGGATTTTTGGGACGGCTGTTTAAATGAATCCGATTATCAACTCCGAAGTGTCTTATGCGCTGAGCGTATTCGGGTTTTCGTGCCTGCTCGGCGTCGCTCTTTCCGTATTTTTCAGTTTTTTGAAGATTTTGCGTATAGTCATTAGATTTAATACAGTCGTGATTGCCATTCAGGATTTTGTATTCTGGTTTTTGAGCGGGATGGCGGTTTTCATGTTTGCGATTTGGCAAAACGACGGCATCGTGCGGGGTTATGTTTTAATCGGCGCTTTGATCGGTGCATTGGTTTATTATCTGACAATCGGCGATATCCTGACAAATTCTACGGCTGCAATCGCCGGATTTTTTAGACGTATATCGGATAAAATACAGAAGGACCTGCATCAAAAATCAGAGGCAGCAAAGCGGAAACGGAATGCGGTAAAATTACGCAGAAAGCATGAAAAGGCACAAGCCCGTCTAAAAAGAGAGACCGAACGGGTAAAAAGACCTAAAAAATTGAAAAAACCGCGCAAAAAAAAGGATAAAACTCTTGAATTCGAATCAAACGGTGTTGTATAATTTACAAGGATATTTGTGCCCTTGGTATCTGAATCCAAAGCGAGGTGAATCGGTTGAAAAGCGCAAATATAATAAAGAAAAAGAATAATAAGTTTCTTTGGCGCGGGCTTTTTTTGCTTGCTGTGGTCTATGTGATCGTCTCCGTAATCAGCCTGCGGCTGCAAATCAACGAGGCCCAACAGAAGCTGACGCTTTTGACCGAACAACTCAAGCAGCAGGAGATGCAGAATTCCAAACTTGACGATTTGCTCGCTGCCGATGAACAGCAGCAGATTGAGCAAACCGCAAGGGATAAACTCGGGCTCGTTTATCCG